>JABDJV010000215.1 GCA_013003295.1 Pyrinomonadaceae bacterium
CTTGAGGCTGACGACAAAATTATTGATAACGCCTGTATGCAATTGGTAATGCGTCCCAATCAGTTTGATGTAGTTGTAATGGAAAACTTATACGGCGATATCGTTTCGGACCTCTGTGCAGGATTGATCGGCGGGTTGGGTCTTGCTCCAGGGGCAAATATTGGTCTCGAGGCAGCGACATTTGAAGCGGTTCATGGATCGGCACCTGACATCGCCGGGCAGGGGATTGCAAATCCGACGGCGATAATGCTTTCGGCGGTGATGATGCTCAAGCATATCGACGAGTTTGAAGCTGCTAAGAAGATGGAAGACGCGATGATGGAGGTGTTTGAGGAAGGTGAAATTCGCACTCCGGATCTGGGTGGGAAGGCCTCCACGGCTGAATTTGCGACCGCGATCGTCGAAAAGATCAAGTAAATATTCGAGGCGTCACGACTCTCAAACCCCTGATGCATCTTTGCGCCTTTGCGGGAAAGATTTCTTTCATGTGAGTACTAGATGGCGAAATAAGCCAAGAGATTTCCCGCAAAGGCGCAAAGGACGCTAAGAAGAATCGGGAGTTGCGGCCAGGTTATCTTTATCATTTTTTCTTTTTCCAGCTCACCTGCGGGATCTTTTCCTGTCGGTCAGAATGCTCGATCAGAATATTGAGCCTTCGAAGTCTTGTCTCTTCTTTTTTTGCGCTCATAACCCACCAGGTGGTCTGTTTTATATAAGATGGAGCCGCATTCCGGTAATATTTCCAGGCCTTCTTACTTTTCTTAAACGCCGTTACATATTCATCGGCAAGCTTCGCGTTTTCTTGCTCAAACGAGTAGATCTTCGAATTTCGTTCCCGGCGTTTTTCAAACGCGGCGATACCCGGCGGCATCATCAAGCCGTTTTTGGTCAATTTGGCGACCTTCTTTATATTCACGGCGCTCCAGGTGCTATTCGGGTTGCGTGGCGTGAATCGAATCATATAGGCGGTTTCGTCAATCGACTTGCGGAGCCCATCGATCCATCCAAAGCAGAGCGCTTCGTCTACCGACTGCGGCCAGGTCATACTCGGCAGGCCCGATCCAACCTTATAAAAACCCACCCACAGTTCTTTCTTTTTGTCGTGATTTGTCTCGAGCCACTTTCGAAAGCGCGCCGGTTTTGCAAAAAATCTTGGTTTCATTTCCGGCCTATTTTCCATTTCTTAAACTCATTTTCATCTCGATCAATCCCGTTCTAAACCCAATTTTTTCATAAGCCTTGATGGCTGCGTCGTTATCGTTATAGACCTTCAGCATTGCTTCCCAAACGTCTCTTTCCTTTAACCAGTCAAAAAGTGTTTCAAGGATATTTTCGGCAATTCCGCGCCGTCTGAATTCCTCTTTTACATATACCAGCCCGATGTATCCATGACGTCTCTCGATAAACTTCGGCTTGTTTTCCTCGATCCTTGCAAATCCGCATCCGACCGCGATTCCATTTGCTTCCGCTATCAGCACTCTCGATTTTTCCGACGCGATCAGCTCCGGCAGGTCATAGTAATTGATCTCCCCGTCTTTTTTCATTGTCGGATCGAGCCGTCGTTCATACGCGATCAATTCCTGCTCAAAATTAAGCAAATCGGGTAAGTCTTCACCTGCAGCGGTCCTGATATTTATCATGTTTTTGGTATTACTTTTTTAGTTTTTGAGGATTTTACGCTATTTCCTTCAATCGCGAAACAGAATGAAGTCTGGGAACAGCGAAAATGCCGGAGCTTTTTTTCCAGATAATTTGTTAGAATAGTCCTGATGCTGAAGTTCATTTTTAGAGGTATTTCGATCTTAATGCTTGCCGGCGCGGCCAGCTTTACCGGCTTTTATGTATATCTTTCGAGCTTTGAGGGAAGACGAATCGGCGACCATGAGATCCTTCAAAACACCGCAGGTCGGCCGCTTGTAATAGCCCATCGCGGTGGTGCAGGAATTGCGCCTGAAAATACGCTGGAGGCTTTCCGGCGGTCAAAAGAGCTTGGTGTGGACATGCTTGAGCTCGACGTCCGTGCGACAAAAGACGGCGAACTTGTCGTGTTTCACGATAGATCGGTTGATCGAACGACAAATGGAACCGGTCTGGTGTCCGAGATGACTTTTAGAGAGATCTCAAAGCTGGATGCGGGTTTTGACTGGACAAACGACGGCGGAAAGACGTTCCCATTCCGCGGAAAGGGAATTAAGGTCTCGAAGCTGCGCGAGATTTTTGAAGAGTTTCCGGAAATAAAGATCAATATCGAACCCAAGCATTCAGAACCCGCTCCCGCAAAACCACTCTGCGACCTGATACGGGAGTTTAAGAGGGAGGATAAGGTTATCGTCGCATCAACAATACATGATGTTCTCGAAGAATTTCGGAGTGAGTGTACGGGAGTCGCAACGTCAGCAAGTCCTTCGGAGGCGATCGGGTTTCTTGCCCGGCAAAGAAGCGGTCTCAGCGATAATTATGCCCCTGAAATGGCGGTGCTGCAGACGATTGAGAGTATTCGAATTATAGACGTTGTTACAAAGAACTATATCAATGCGGCCGATGAGATGAATATCAAAGTTCACGTTTGGACCGTGAATGACGTCAAAGATATGAAGCGGCTGATCGAACTGGGGGTTGATGGGATCATGACGGATTATCCCGACAAACTCCTGGGAATCGTTTCGTCAAATAAGAAAAATTAAGTCCGACTCCTTTTAGATGGTTTGAAACCACCTCAGGGTCATATCCTTCATTAAACGCGCTTGGGTTACCTTTTCGCACTTTTCGCTTTACGTTTTCCCTTATTCATCAGGGCCTCGATCGCGTCGATCTCTTTTGGTACTTTCGACGTAAGGTTGCGGTTGCCGTCTTCTGTGACCAGGACATCGTCTTCGATACGGACACCTATTCCGCGGAATTTTGCCGGAGCAGATTTGTCGTTTGGCGGAACGTAGATTCCCGGCTCGACGGTTAAAACCATACCCGGGGCGAACGGACGCGATTTCTTGGCTTTCTGATCTTCAAAATATCGGCCGGCATCGTGAACATCCATGCCGATATAATGTCCGACACCGTGCATATAATATTTCATATATGCTTTTTTCTTGATAAGCGTCTTGGTCGCCCCTTTTAGCAGGCCTATCTTTTTCATTCCTTCGGTGAGCAGTTCGATCGAAAGGTCCTGTCTTTGCTTGACCGTCGTTCCAGTCACGGTTGCATCGATACAGGCTTTCTGAACGTCTAAGACGACATTGTAAACCTGCTTTTGGGCCCTTGTATATTTTCCGTTGACGGGGAAGGTTCGGGTAATGTCGGATGCATAACCCTTGTACTCGCAGCCGGCGTCGATTAATAGTAGATCCCCATCTTTGAGCGGTGCGTTGTTTTCAACATAGTGGAGGATCGTTGCATTCTCGCCGCCGCCGATGATCGAGTTGTAGGCAACACCCGAGGCGCCGTTCATACGAAAGTAGTGCTCGATTATCGATTCGATCTGGAGCTCGTTCATTCCGGGCTTGCATTTTTTCATCGCAAGGATATGCGCCTCCGCGCCGATCTTGCCGGCCTCGGCCATCAATTCGATTTCTTCAGGAGTTTTATGCAAACGCATTTCGTGAATGATCGGAGTCGGGTCGATGATCGTGTGCGGCGGGTATGCGGTCTTGAGCCGCGCGTGTCTCTGACCTGAAAGGTACTTCAGGATAAGTTTGTCGAGCGCCGTATCAAGTCCGAAACGGTAGTAGAGTTTCTCATGCCCATCGAGCATTTTTGAAAACATCTTTTCAAACTTCTCGACCGAATAGGCCTTTTGAACGCCGTAGTTCTTCTGGGCGCCTTCAACACCCTCGCGCCGGCCAAACCACGTTTCCATTTCCGGGTCCCTTGGGCGAACAAACATCGTGTATTTCGTACGTTTTCCCGGCGAGATGACGGCGATCGCATCCGGCTCCGGAAAATCCGTTAAATACCAAAAGTCGTTGTCTTGCCGGAATTTATACTCCGTATCATAACTGCGCTGTTTCTCGTGTGCGGCGGGGATGATCGCAACAGCATCTTTGCCGATCTCTTCAATAAACTTCTTGAGCTGTGGTCGCATTAATTTTTCTCCTGATTGAATTATGGAAAGTTTAACGCAAAGAAACTTAGGTGCAAAGATGGCGAAGAAAAATTAACCACAGATGGACACAGATCGCTACGGAACCTAGCGGATTACTGACGAGCGCAGGGAAGGTTGAATTCAGTTTAAGTGTCTTCTCTTATCAGTCTTTATCTGTGTTAATCTGTGGCTAACCTCTAATGAAACTGAGAATTACCGAAATTTTTCTTTCGATCCAGGGTGAGTCTACGCACGCCGGTAGACCTTGCAGTTTTGTGCGCCTTACGGGCTGCCCGATGCGCTGCGTCTGGTGTGATTCCGAATACACGTTCACGGGAGGCGAGAAGATATCGTTTGGAGATATTTTTGCAAAGCTGGAAGAATTTGGATGTGAGCTTGTCGAAGTGACGGGCGGCGAGCCTCTGGCACAAACGAGCGTTTTTCCTTTTATCACCGAGCTTTGTAACCGCGATTATGAGGTTTTGATCGAAACCGGAGGCTTTGTTTCAACTGAAAAAGTGGACAAACGGGCCAAGATCATCTTGGATGTAAAATGTCCCGCCTCCGGCGAAGCGGAGAGAAATCATTGGGAAAATCTGGAGCGATTAAACTCAGAAAATGACGAGGTGAAATTTGTCATTGCGGATATGGAAGACTGGGAATTTGCGAAGAATGTAATCAAAAAATACGATCTTGAAAATTGTGCCAAGGAGATCTTGATCTCACCGGTCTTTGATTCGCCGCATTTGAAGGAAATTGCCGAAGCGGTATCGCGATGCAGTTTGAGAGTTCGTTTAAACATGCAGCTGCATAAGTACATTTGGGGCCCCGATGTTCACGGAGTATAAGAATGACGCGGGGATCTGGAGACGCGGTGACACGGTGAGTCATGGGAAATATTAGAATCTATAGAGATTTGCGGGTCTATCAAAATGCATTTGAGGCCGCGATGGAGATTTTCGAAATTACGAAATCCTTTCCCGCGGAGGAAAAGTTTTCGATGGTTGACCAAATGCGTCATTCTTCACGTTCGGTTTGTGCGAATTTGGCAGAGTCTTGGAGAAAAAGACGATATCCAAAAAGTTTTGTTAGCAAATTGAGTGATTCTGAAAGCGAAGCCGAAGAAACACGAGTTTGGTTAGAATTTTCGCTGGGTTGCCAATATATCAGCAATGAAACGTTTGAAGAGCTAGACAAGAAATACGATCTGATTCTTGGACAGTTGGTTAAGATGATAAGTAACTCAGAACAATGGACAATTCGCTAAAAGAAGAGTCAAATCTCTCGGTCTCCGCGTCTCCGCGTCTCCCTGACGCGGTATGCCTTGTTTCCGGCGGAATGGATTCTTGTGTCACTGCGGCGATCGCTAATTCCGAAAATAAAGAACTCACGTTTCTGCATGTTTCATACGGGCAATTAACCGAGGAACGGGAGCGAAAGGCGTTTAATGATATTGCCGATTTTTATAACATCGAAAAGCGTCTTGATGTTTCGATTGAATACCTTGCAAAGATCGGCGGCTCGTCGCTTACCGATAAAGACATTGAGGTGACAGAAGCGAATCTTAGTTCTAAAGATATCCCTTCAAGCTACGTCCCTTTTCGCAATGCCAATATGCTTGCGATCGCAACGAGCTGGGCCGAAGTCATCAAGGCTGAAAAGATCTACATAGGCGCAGTCGCGGAGGATTCGAGCGGTTATCCGGATTGTCGGCCGGAGTTTTTCAAATCATTTGAAAAGACGATCGAAACCGGGACAAAACCGGAGACGAGAATAAAAATAGAGACGCCGATCATTGATTTGACAAAAGCCGAGATCGTAAAAAAAGGAACCGAATTAAATGCACCGATCCATCTCTCGTGGTCGTGTTACCGAAGCGAGGATATGGCTTGCGGTACTTGCGATTCATGCGCGCTGCGTCTGCGGGGATTTAAGCAAGCCGGGGGAATAGATCCAATCCAATACAAAAAATAATTTTCAGTTTAGCGCAAGTTTTTTTTCAAAACCCGTTCATCTAGCAACTCTTCCCCGAGTGAAACTTACTCAATAAAAACTATAATCAGGTAATCGAAACGACTTTTTGTTTAACACTAAAAGTGTGTGAGGATAAAAAAATGAAAAATAAACGATTTTCAATTTTAATGGCAGTAATCTGCGGGCATCTATTTCTTACGAATTTTGTTTCGGCTCAAAGTTTTGAAACAAATCCTCGTGTTGAAATCAAAAATAATTCGCGCGAAACGAGGAAGATCTGTATGCACAAACCGAAGAAGATCACCCTGTTTGCGATCGGATGTGTCGAGCTTAAAAACGGGGAATCAATATATTGGAACCGCAAAGGAGTCTTCACCCCCTTTAAGATGAAAATCTACAAGGTTCGGAAGGTCCTTGATAAGTATCTGTACACTCGCGACCTTCCTGCTGATACGGGGAAGATCATAATTGGAACAGGCGGGAGGTTTGGATTTAGCCGTTTTAAGAACATTCGAAAAAAATACACGCTGAGGGTATGTAATACGCGGTTTCCTGACAAAGTTTATTTTGTTTTGGGTTTCGAAACAAATTATGGAACATGGACTGAAGGCTGGTGGAGTGTAGATAAAGGAGCATGCAAAGATATTCCAGTCAGCAAACGCTTAAAAGAGAAACACAATATTCCTTTCGGCACGTTTCCGCGCACCTTTTATTATGCCAGGACTTACAACGGAGCTGAGTCTTTATATTGGAGCGGTGGCGAAGGCGATCAAAACCTTTGCATAAATAACGCAAAACGATTTGCAAAATTACAGTTCAAACAAGACGGAACGGGGATAAAAACGCCGCAACCGTGCACCGCCGAAAATGAAGCTTTTGTCAGATTCCGGCGTGTGAAAGACCCGAGCGTCAAAAAGGAAATGTATTATCTGACGTTTTAAGTATGACGGCTACTCAACCTTATAACAGAGATACGCGTTAGCGAACGAGGAAAAACTATGAAAAAGATTGCGTTCCTGATCTATGTGATTTGCTTATCGGTTTTCGCGGCGACCGCGCAGAACCAAACAGTTAACATTCCAGCCAAAGTCAAGCCATTTGTCGAAAAGGGTACGAAGCCGATTGCTCTGGAAACTGCAGACTTAAACGGAGACAATTTGAAGGATTTTGTGTTGGTTTTGGAACGTGAAAGCCCGACGGAAACCGATGAGATGGATTATCCGAAGAATCAACGTCCGTTAATAGTCTTAGTTAGCGGAAAAGACAATAAGCTTATCGTGGCCAAGCGGAATGAAAAGATGGTTATGTGTTCTCAGTGCGGCGGAATCTGGGGTGATCCGTTTGCCGGGATCTCTATCGGAAAAAACACTTTTACGGTAAATCACTACGGCGGAAGCGCGTGGCGCTGGACTGCAGATTATAAATTCAACTATTCACGCATTGATAAAACGTGGCAGCTCGTTCGGATCGAGAAGACGTTTTATCACAATGTTCGACCGATGAACGAGACCCTGAAAAAGACGGTTCTGACTCCGCCGAAAGATTTTGGAAAAGTGGATATTGCAGATTTTGATCCCGGGGACTACGAAGAGAAGGTTGATAATGCCGCCTCCGAATCCGTTCGGCCGGATGATTCGGTTTCCTTAATCGAGACTCGCGAGGAAGTTTTTAAAGGAATTCTGAAGAAGAAGGGCGACAGCGCAAAGTTTGTCGTTAAAGCGGAGGAAGGATACCGAATGAAAGCGTCGATCATTGATACAAAAACCCCGGATAAAGAAGGTCCGGTGATGATCGGTTATGTGAAATCTCCAAACGGAGAGGAGGAAGGAAATCCAGGGGGCTTGTTTTTCGATGAGGTCTTAAAAGAATCGGGAGACTACAAGATAGTCGTAAAACAAAATGAAGCGAAATCAGGAGCCTCGAATATTCAGTTTAATTTGAAGGTAACTTTGGAAAAAAATGCTACCGATGATTTCGAAGTTCTCGATGTAAAAGCCTTAAATCAAAAAATTGAAAAAGCTGCTGCCGATAACCTTGCCTGGGTGAAAGCCCCGTTTCTCCTGGTTGCGCACATAATAAAACCATTCTCGGAGACGAAATCTCGCACAGTTAAGATGGTTTCACCGTTTGTAGATGTTACTGAATCACTGACGGTCATGGTGATCGATGACGGTTATGCTGATGATTCGGTGCGCGGCGAGAAATTTGTCTATGAATTAAAGTTAAATAAATCCGGGGTTTGGCGAGTCGTTTCGGCCAAGAAGGCGCAGGTTTGTTGGCCAAACAGGGGACATCAGGATTATTCTACGGTTCCGTGTTCATAAATTCTGCATTGGGCTTCAACGTTGAAATCCATTTAAAATTGCCGCACAATCAACGTCAATGGTCCCTGAAACCGAAAACCTGCAACAGTTTATTGCGAAATGTGCCGAGGTCGTCGATAGCAAGTTAGACAAGCTCGTCCCGACCGCCGATATTGAGCCGATCGCGCTTCACCGAGCAATTCGGCACAGCCTTTTTGCCGGTGGAAAACGTTTCCGTCCGGCATTCGTTTTTGCTGTTGGAAATGTGTTTGGTGTTTCAAACGATAAGCTTATCAACGTTGCCGCCGCGATCGAGATGATTCACACATATTCTCTGATCCACGATGATCTGCCTTCAATGGATGATGATGATCTAAGGCGCGGAAGAGAGACTTGTCATAAAAAATTTGGCGAGGCGACAGCGATTCTGGCGGGAGACGCGCTTCAGAATATGGCATTTCAGGCGATCGTCGACGATGTGGGGTTATCTGCGGAAACAAGGATACGGTTGGTTTCAATAATCGCCGATGCATCCGGAACTCCATTTGGAATGGTCGCCGGGCAGCAGGAGGATCTGACCGCGGAAGGGCAGGAAATCACTATCGAGCAGCTCGAACAGATCCACCGGGCAAAAACCGGATCCATGATCCGGGTTTCGGCGCAATCGGGTGCGATCATCGGCGATGCCGGCGATGTGGAATTTGAGGCAATCACTGACTTTGCTGAGAATCTGGGGCTTTTGTTTCAGATCACCGACGATCTTTTAGACGTTACTCAATCAACAAAAACGCTCGGCAAGACTGCGGGAAAAGATATATCGGCTTCAAAAGCCACTTATCCGGCAGTTTACGGTATAGCTGAGTCTCAAAATATGGCCGAAAAGGTTCACGAAAAAGCCTGTCGGGAACTCGCCAGAATTAACAAGCCTACCCAACTTCTTCGAGATGTCGCCGATTTTATTTTGCATCGTGAAAAATAGACTTTTTGCTATAATCGAGGCCGGATAAGGAATTCTGCCGTAATTACCTCTTTTATATTGTGTTAATTGAGGTGATTAGAAAACCTTCTATGAGATTAGCCGACCTAAATTTTAAGACCGTATGGAAGCCCGCGCTTGTAGTGCTTGCGCTGGGTTTTTTGTATGCGACTGTTTTGACGCGTTTGGTTGGCCACTGGTGGGTTGATGAAAACTATTCTCACGGGCTTTTGGTTCCTTTTATTATCGGATACGTGGTTTGGATAAATTTTGATTCGCTAAAAAAAGCTGCAAGCGATTCCTCATTTATTCTCGGGTTATTGATTGTGATTTCCTCACTTGGAATGCTCCTGGCGGGGACTCTTGGTGCTGAGCTATTTGTTCAGCGTATTTCCTTCGCGCTGATGCTGGCGGGTATCGTTGTTTTCTTCTTTGGCGCGAAGATTCTGCAGTTTCTGACAGTTCCGTTTGTACTCCTGCTACTCGCAATTCCTATCCCGCAGATCATTTTTAACAAGATCGCCTTTCCGCTGCAGATCTACGCATCGCAACTAGCGGTTTGGGGGATCAGATTGTTTTCGGTCCCGACGGTTAGAAAAGGAAATGTGATCGAGATCTTGCCCCAAAACGCAACCCAGATAATCGCGCTTGAGGTTGTCGAAGCATGCAGCGGGATCAGGTCGCTAATGACATTGATGACCCTCGCGTTAATTCTTGCATATTTTACGCGCGAAAATGCAGCAGAAAAAGCGGACGGGTGGACATCGTTTTTAAGCAAGACAGATTTTTGGCGCGGAATCATCCTGATGTTTTCGGCGATTCCGATAGCCATTATTACCAATGCCGGCAGGGTTACGGCCACAGGAGTGTTGACCTATTATTACGGAAAAAAAGCGACCATGGGGCTTGCTCACGATATTGCCGGGTGGATCGTCTATATAGTCGCCCTCCTGATGCTTATCGCACTTAATTTTGCGATGAAATTTTTAATTCGAAAATTCAGGCCGGGGCCTTCAAACTAAATGGTAAACAGTAAGTACAAGTTTTGGATATTGATAGGAATTCTGCTCGCGGGAGGCCTATTTATAAACTGGTTCGAGCAGCGCGGCGAAGCAAGTGTAACGCGAAAACCGCTTGCGGAGCTCCCGGCTGAGATAGGCGAATGGAAACAAAAGGGAAATGACATACGCTTTTCTGAACAGACGGAAAGCGTTCTGAACGCAACCGAATATGTAAATCGTTATTACGTCAAAGACGGACGATTGGTAGATTTCTACATCGGTTATTACCAGTCGCAAAAGGGCGGTGCGACATATCACAGCCCGCAGAATTGCCTCCCCGGCGCTGGCTGGGAAATGCGAAGTCCGGAACTGGTCGGGATCACGACTCCGTCAGGCAAGACCTTTACCGCGAATCGCTACATCGTCGAAAACGGCAAATACAAACAGGTAATGGTTTACTGGTACCAAGGACGTGGGCGAACGATCGCCAGCGAATACTACGACAAGATCTATACCGTCTGGGACAGCGTATCACGAAGGCGGAGCGATGGCGCGATGGTTCGCGTGATGACAGCAGTAGGCAGTTCTGAAGACGAAGCAACTAAGGTTGCCGTCGATATTTCAGCGCAGGTTGGAGATCAGCTTTCCGAATTTCTTCCGGAATAATTTATTGGAATCGGCCTAAATTTACGATATAATCCCATAGTCCCTCAAAAATTATAGAGAAATCGCTGATCTTGTTTTGTAGAGATTGGGATATTCTTTTACTTAAACGCGATTTTAGAACACTTTAAATGACTTTTTCTGAAAATATGGGTCGATTGTAAGTTTGTTTTAGTGTCGAAGCGATTCGGCAAGAATTAAAAGTTGTAAAATCAAACACTTACAACTACAAACTTTGAAAATTAGGTAGTTGAAATTCTTACAGTGAAAGGTTGCCCCCTTTTCAAGAATTGAACTAATAGATTATGTGCAAAGTTCGATAGTCATTGCCCCGACTATCAAATCTAAAAGAAGCACATATAAAACGCGACAACTGTCGATTTAATTTAAGAACATGCGTATTGAAGAGTGCCAAATTTTTCTTTCCAAGTATCTGAAGTTTGCCGTTTTGACGGCGACCCTTCTAATTGCCGCTTCCTGCGGACAATCATTAGAAAGTCATTTACAACGTGGTGAAGAGTTCCTTAATGACCGCAGATTTGAGGAAGCCGAAATGCAATTCCGGGCTGCCGTCGACATCGACGATAGTTCGGCTGAAGCTCATTGGGGTTTAGCCCGCGCTCACGAGAAGCAGGGGGAATTCCTGGAAACCGTCCAGGAGCTGAAAACGGTTGCTGAACTTGCTCCGGACAACCTCGAGGCGAAATCCAAACTGGGAAATTATTTTCTGCTGTTTTCACCGCCGCAAGCTCTTGAGGCCGAAAAGGTACTCAAGGACATTTTCTCGCGCGATGAAAATTACATTGAAGGACATATCCTAAAGGCCAGCATTTGGTCTGCGCAGGGAAGATCCGATAGCGATGTTTTGGCAATCCTTGATTACGCGATCGGTCTTGACAAAGCCCGCACCGAATCCTACTTGGCAAAGGCCCGGTTCTTTATGAAGCTAAACAGGCCTGCCGAAGCCGAAGAAGCGATCAAAAAGTCAATTTCCGTTAACGAGAAAAGAGCGCTGGGATATCTCGAGTACGCCAGGTTCTTAACCTTTGCCGATCGTCCGGACGAAGCCGAGGACCAGTTTAAAAAATCCGCCGAGGCTGAGCCTGAAAACCTTGAGGTTCGCGAATCAATTGCTTCGTTCTATTTGACCCGCCGAGAACTGGAAAAAGCTGAGCAAGCTTATAAGGACATTATTAAGGTACAGGAAAATAGTCCGCAAAGCCGTATGCAGCTGGCAAATTTTTACGGCCTGATAACCCGTGAGGATGATGCACTAAAGGTTTATGAGGAGATTCTCTCGGATCACTCGGATTATGCACGTGCCAGGTACAAATTGGCGGAGATCTATCTTGGAAGAAAGGATCTTGACCGCGTCAAAGCCGAAGTAGAAAAACTTCTTTCGATCAATGATACCGACGCCGAGGCTCTGATGTTAAGTGCTCGCGTGAAACTACAGGAAAACAAGGCGGACCAGGCGATCCAGGACCTCGAGGAAGTTCTTAAGAAACAGCCGACACTTCAGACTGCGCTTTTCTACATGACCCAGGCACGACTCGAACTCGGTCAGACCGATCAGGCGCGCGCCTTCATTGGTGATCTCGAGAGATTTCATCCGAAGTATCACAGAATCGGCTTGCTAAAAATTCAAGCCGCATTTATCGGAAACGAACCGGAATCAGCCCTTCAAGAATCAAATAAGCTTATCCGCCGGGTTTCAAAAGCTTTCGCCGGCGACGCCTACAACCAACAGGAGTTGGAAGAATTGCGCGTTCGCGGAATTACGGCGAGAGGCTTGGCGAATCTCCAGCTCGGAAAGATCGATGACGCCGAGGAGGACCTTCTTGAGGTTGCGCGGCTTTCGCCTAACTCTGCCAGCGCAAAAATAAACTTAGCCAGGCTTTTTAGCGCTAAAAGGGATTTCGACGCTGCGCTCGAGCATTATGAAGGCGCTCTGTCTATCGATCCGAAAAATTTCGATGCCCTAACTGGTGCGGTGACCGTGCTGTCAACCCAAAAGGAGTTTGAGAGCGCCAAAACAAAGATTGATAAAGCAATAGCCGGACTCGGCGAAGACAAGGCGACGCTTCCGGCACTTCATTATTTAAAATCTGATGTCTATATCGCTGAGAGAAAACTCGATGCGGCTGAGGCTGAACTAAAGAAATCGATTGAGCTTGACGAGGAATATCTGCCAGCTTACTCGGCATATGCTTCGCTCCTTTTCTCAAAGAATCAGACTGACGAAGCGTTAGCGCAGTATCGAAAGGTCGTCGCGAAAAAACCATCAGCATCGGTCTATACCCTTATTGGAATGATCGAGGATGGTCGTCAAAACTATGATGAGGCTGAGAAGCTCTATCGAAAGGCTTTGGAGATCAGTCCCGGTACGCCGATCGCGGCGAATAATCTGGCTTGGATGATAGCTGATCTCGGGCGAGGGAATTTGGATGAGGCATTAAGGCTTGCGCAAGATACTGCCGATAAGAATAAGAAGGTGGCGGGGTTTTATGACACGCTCGGCTGGGTGAAATATAAAAGGAAATTTTATTCCCGTGCCGTCGAGAGTCTTAAGAAGGCCGTTGCACTTGAGGAAGCCCAGGCGAGGCGTGAAGGGCGGGCACCTAATCCAGGTTACCGTTTGCGATTGGGG
>JABDJV010000206.1 GCA_013003295.1 Pyrinomonadaceae bacterium
ACCGCCTCACAATATCATCGCGAGGGTGGTGTTCGTAATGTCCCAAAATGGCGTCTCGTCTTTTCAAAAGGAGCTTCGTTTTGTTATCGTCGCGTCCTCAACACCAAGCTGGCGACATACACCAGCTGTTTCCGGGTTTACCGAAGAAGTGCGATGGTTGATTTGAGTGTGGAAGATGGCGGGTTCTTAGGTGTAACTGAAATGCTCGGACGACTCGATCTCAAAGGCGGAAGGATTATCGAATCTCCTGCGGTTCTGGAAACCCGACTTTTCGGGGCTTCCAAGATGAATACGATACGAACGACCTTTGACCACCTCGGGCTACTTTATCGATTGTCAAAAGAGCGTCTGGTAAAAAAATAGATGCTTTGACCGAATGAACTTTTTCGTCGCCAGCAATTCGACCTGCAAAGTCAGATAATCATTACCCATACAAAAAAACACTTCTTATGAACACAAAAGTATCTGCAAGCGATCAGACCAGGCCGAAAACAGCAATCGTAGGAAGCGGGTTCCTTGGTTTAACGCTCGCTCTACGTCTCACCGAAATTGGTCATGACGTGACGATCTTCGAAACTTCACCGGAAATCGGCGGACTCGCAAGCGTCTGGCAGATCGGAGATCTAACCTGGGACAGGCACTATCACGTCGTCCTTTTGTCCGACTCGTACACACGAAAAATCATCGAGGAAGTAGGCTTGAAAGATGAGTTTAAATGGGTTGAGACCAAAACCGGATTCTACACCGATGGAAAATTGCTTTCGATGTCAAACACCCTGGAGTTTTTGCTTTTTCCACCGCTTGATCTGATCAGCAAGTTTCGTCTTGGCGCAACGATATTTTATGCTTCGCGGCTAAAAAATTGGCGGGCTCTTGAAAAGGTAACCGTCGAACAATGGTTGACGAAACTTTCGGGACGCCGAACTTTTGAGAAGATATGGAAGCCTCTCTTAAAAGCGAAACTCGGCGAAGCCTACAAGGAGACCTGTGCGGCATTTATTTGGGCCACGATTCAAAGAATGTATGCAGCTCGAAATTCCGGGCTGAAAAAGGAAATGTTTGGATATGTTCGCGGTGGATACGCCAATGTATTAAAACGTTTTTCGGAGGTTCTTGAAGAAAAAGGCGTCGATATCAGACTAAATGCAAGAGTGGAACAGATCGAGAAGCGCAAGAATGGAGAGGTACAATTAGTTGCACAAGATTTATCTGGCCAAGCGGCACCGGAAACTTTCGATAAAGCGATCCTGACGTGCCCGGCAAATATCGCAGCAAAAATTCTCCCTCAATTAACCGAAACGGAAAAACAAAAACTTGAAAACATCAGGTACCTCGGAATCGTTTGTGCCTCGGTATTGACAAAAAAATCCATCTCGGAGTATTACGTTACAAACATAACCGATGAAACACCGTTTACCGGCGTAATAGAGCTTTCGGCCCTTGTCGATAAAGAGGAATTTGATGGAAATGCTCTGATCTACTTACCTCGATACCTGTCTCCGGACGATGAGCTTTTTGATCGGACAGATGATGAGATCGAAGAGTATTTTCTCGGATCGCTCGAAAAAATGTATGCACACTTCGACCGAAAAGACGTCGTTGAATTTAAGATATCCCGAGTTCGACAGGTTTTCCCGCTTCTGACTATCGATTATTCTAAGAGTGTGCCGGCAAAAGAGACCTCGATCGAAAATGTTTTTACGGTGAATTCCTCACAGATAACAAACGGTACGCTAAATATAAATGAAACCGTCCAACTGGCCGAGAAATTTTTTGAAGAAACTTTCGCGAAGGCTGTTTGATCAGGATAAAGCGATCGAAGAATCCTATGAAACCGATGGCGAGTCTGTCTTTAGACTTAGACAATAAGTGGTCGTATATGAAAACGGCGGGTGATCCGGGTTGGGAAAGCTATCCGTCTTACCTCGACATTGCCGTACCGAGAGCGTTGGAATTTTTTATAGAACGAGATCTCGATCTGACATTTTTTATCGTCGGGCAAGATGCCGCACTGGAAAAAAACAGCGAGGCGATCATGCAGATTTCTAATGCCGGACACGAAATCGCAAATCATTCATTTAGACACGAACCTTGGCTCCACCTTTATTCGAAAGAGGAGCTTGTGGAGGAGTTTCAAAAAACCGAGGACGCGCTCGAAAAAGTGACCGGCCATATTCCAAAAGGCTTCCGCGGTCCGGGTTTCTCACTCTCTCCTACCGTCTTAGAGGTTTTGGCTGAGCGGAACTATGAATACGACTGCTCAACGCTTCCTACTTATATTGCGCCGCTGGCGAGAGCCTATTTCTTTTTAAAGTCACCGGACGTCTCTGAAGAAGAGCGCGAAAAACTAAAAAAACTGTTTGGCAAGTTCTCCGATGGCTTTCAACCGCTGAAACCCTACATTTGGGAAGTTGGAGAAAAAAGTCTGATCGAAATTCCGGTTACAACTTTGCCGCTTTTTAAGACTCCGATTCATGCAACCTACGTAATATATCTCGCCACATTTTCAAAATTTGCCGCCAGAAACTATTGGAAAACCGCATTGAAAATGTGCAAGATGTCGGGAGTTCAACCATCTTTGCTGCTTCATCCGCTCGAGTTTCTTTCGGGCGAAGATGCATCTGAATTGAGTTCGTTCCCTTCGATGAACCTGCCGCTTGACGAAAAGCTGTCACTCGTCAGCGAAATGCTGGAAATATATGCCAGAGAGTTTGAGGTCGTCGACATGGAAACGCACGCAAAAATGGTTTCTGAAACAAAAGCGCCACTGAAAAAACTCGACCTGGCAATTAAAGCGGATTAGTAGGCGGGCAGAAAAGTAAACGCGATGGATAAATCGGTATTGGAAAAAATTCGAGACAATTACTTTGTTCACTTTTCTGCGCTTTTTCTAACGGTATTCGCGTTTGTCGGCAAGCCCATTCCGTACAGCAATGATTTCAGCTACCTGCTCAGGCTTATCAGTACCTATAATTCCGAGTTTCTTAAAAACGATCTGACATTTTCCGCGTACCAAAATGAACACTGGCTTTTCAATCATCTTTTTGGTGTTTTTACGCTGTTTCTTTCGATCGAAGTAATTGGATGGCTGGGCAGATTCGCCTGCTGGTCTATACTGATCGCCTTGCTGCTGCGTCTTGGAAAGCGCTGGAAAATTCCTCTGTGGATGGTGACCCTGTCGATTTTCCTCTGGCTCTCGATCGGGCAATCGATCGTAAACGATGAGTGGATGTTTGGCGGGTTTGAAGCGAAATGCGTAGCCTACATATTCTTGCTGACAGCGCTCGATCGTTTTTGTGATGGCAGAGATTTTTCTTCGGCGGCCTTGCTCGGACTCAGTTTCAGTTTTCATCCCCTCGTAGGGCTTTGGGGATTCTTGGCATCGGTCCTCGCTTTGATAGTTTTTCATAAGGATCTCGTTCGCACAGGAAAAGTGATTCTGATTGGCGCAGCATTTTCCTTGATCGGATTGATTCCCCTTCTGATAATGAAGGCTAACAGTGTCGATTCGACCTCGGAAAATTTGCAGTATTTGGAATTGGTAAAATTCCCGTTTCACTTCGACCCATTCGCATGGGCCAGAAGCAGCATTCTTTTTCTATTTCTTTTGGGCGTTTTCATAATTGCTCTTCATATTCGTTTAAAGGATTCCGAAGCTCCGTCTAAATTCCTCTTCGCGTTTCTGGTTTTTTTAGGAAGTTTCTTTTTCGCTGGAATAGGCCTTCGGTTTTTTGATCAATATGCGTTGCTCGAATTTATGCCAATGCGGCTTTATCCGGTTTTTGCTCCCCTATTTTTTCTTTTCTATTTTGGAGCCGCTTGCAAAAACAAGATCGATAGATCTGTTATTATTCCCGTTGCGGTTGTCGTTTTGATTATGTCCGTTTGGACCAAATTGCCTCTTAGAACCTACGCCACGCTCAATTCAACATACGAAGCCTGGACGCAAACGAAGGATGATACGGCTCACACATTTATTTGGCTTCGAGAAAATACACCCAGCGATTCGATCGTAATAGCCCCACCCTGGAGATATGACTTTTGGTATTTATCGCACCGGGCCCGGATCGTAAGTTATCACCAGCCGATATATTCTGATTTGAACGAATGGCAAACGCGTCTTGAGAAGCTTACCGGCAAGGCGCTGCCGGAAAACGGTTTCCGCGAAGATGAAGAGCTTTCAAAATTTTATTTGGGCCTGGCGACCGATGAGATCAAGGCGATAGCATCTGCGTACAATGCCACTTATCTCGTCAGCGAAACGGACTATCCACTTCCTTTGGTCTTTAAAAAAGGGAACATAAAAGTATTTCGACTAAAAGAAGAAACGACAAAATAGATGAATTCCGAAGACAAAGGTAAACGGACATCTGAAACTCCGCGAACGAAAAGCAACAAGCCATCGGGGACGTTGTTTCTATTTGTGCTTCTCCATCTATTGATCGCACTGCCTTTGGCCTACATTTTAAATATTTGGGTAGATGAGGCGTCGACGCTGAATACGACTCAAAACGGTCTCTATGCTGCCTTTCAGAACACCCTAAGCGACGAAAAACAAGCTCCGCTCTACTATTGGGCACTTAGCTTGTGGCGGTGCCTCGATGGTTCGATATTTTTTGCAAGGCTCTTTTCAGTCTTGTTTTCGGTTGCCGCCATCGGATTATTTTTTCGTCTCGCAAACCGGCTTTGGACAAAGAAGATCGCTGAGTTTTCGACCTTTTTCTTTGCCCTCCATCCATACCTCGTCTGGGCAAGTCTCGAAATAAGGGTCTATTCGCTCGTAATAATGCTGACGCTGCTTCTTCTCAACCTGTTTTTTGATGGGTTTCTTAGGTTTGAAAAAGGAGAACCAGCGGGCTCAAGCGATCAGGGGAAGACCGCAAGAATTTTATATCCGCTGGTAGCCATTGTTTCGCTCTACTCCAATTACTATTTGGGATTTATCCTGGTCGCGTGTTTTATTGTGCTTGTTACGCAAAGGCGTCTGCGCGAAGCAAAAATATATATTTTGCAAATGATATTAGTCGGAGTATTCTTTTTACCACTTCTTTACGCGATAAAAACACAGCTCGACCTTCGAAACAGCACCTATTTCGAACCGACGAATTTCATCGAGGGTCTCAAGCTCCTCTGGGGACATTTCCTTACCATTGTATTGCCGACCGAGATATATAACCCTGAAAATATTAGTCTGGCCTCATATCTGCGTCTTTGGTTCGTTCGTTTTGCGATATTTTTTGTCGCGATCGCGATGATCCTGAAACGAGCAGTTCGAAACAAAGTACTCATCTTCGGCGTGATTTCGGCAGTTGTAATGACATTCTTATATTACTCCTATTTTCTCCTTGGCCCGTGGATGCTTGAGATAAGACATGTCGCTGTCCTGTTCCCACCGTTGGTTCTATTCCTGCTAGCTGTGGCAATTTCAATTGCGCCAAAAGGAAAAACCAACGGGTTTTACTATTACGCCTCGATCGCAATTTTGCTGACGTGTTCCTACAGCTATGCTCTTTTCAATCTTCATCCGAATCTGACCAAACTCGGCGACTGGGAAAGGGTGAGCAAATATATAGAAGAAAACGAGAGCGAAGATCAGCCTATCTTTGTTTTTCCAAACTTTGAGGCCTTAGCGCTGCCTTATTATTACGATGGTAAGAACAAGGTCTTCCCAAAGGAAAATTTTCACAAGTGGTTTGCCGAAGCCGAGTATGGATCTGAAGGAACGTGGACCAATCAAATCAGGCATTATGTTTCGATTATCCCGAAAAACAAAGACGAGATCTGGTTAATTACCTACCTTCACTGTCAAACAACAAATGCCTGTGCGCCTTTGGAAAAATACATAGATGCGAATTACACTACCGTCAAGCAGAAAGATTTCTACAACGAACGTGTTCGTTTATTGAGAAAAAAATGACCCAAGAAAAATTACACAACAAAAATCCCAAGCCGATCGAACGATGCTCCGAATGCGATCGCGAGGTTGATACCTATTACACGTTTTTGAGCCCGACTAATGAAACCCGTTTTGTTTGCTGGGAATGCCAGATGCGTGAGGAAAAGGGATTCAACGCCAAGCGCAACTTCAGCCGTTCTTCAAGGTGGGGCAGGATACCAAGATAAGATTGGCCGCGAACAAACACGAAATTACACGAAAAGAAATCCAAACACTTTCGTGAGATTTTGCGTCTGTTCGTGGCTAATAAGATTATGACGGTACGAAAGATCACAGAATATCCTGATGACGTGCTCGCAAAGGTCGGCAAACCGGTAACGGAATTTGATGACGATCTAAAAGCGCTCTGCGATGACATGTTTGAAACGATGTATGACGATCATGGCGTCGGTTTGGCGGCACCCCAGATCGGTCTGCCTCTTCGGCTGTTTGTAATGGATTGCGAGGGAATAAAACTCGTTGCGGCTAATCCGGAGATCATCGAAACATCGGGCGAACAGACGGGGCAGGAAGGCTGTTTGTCACTGGAAAAAGTTCCGGCAGTGGTTGTTCGGGCGGAGAAAGCTACCCTAAGAGCACAAGACCTCAATGGTGAATGGTTTGAAAAGGAAGCCGAAGGATATGCCGCCCGTTGTTTTCTGCACGAAACTGATCATTGCGACGGAAAGTTGTTTATCGATCACCTTCCGAAAATGCGACGCGAGATGATAATTAAGAAATTTAAGAAAGAGAAGAAAGTCTACGGCAAATGAAACAGATCTACAGATAGTTTTTTGTTAATTAGAGAGTTGATTTATCAGCGAAACGCATTTCTCGTGCCCATTGAATTGCAAAATAATGTCCCAAAAAAAAGACCGTATATTGGAAAAGTTCGGTTTTTCGCCTCGCAGTTCAGTCATCGAAGATGACGGCAGCTACTAGCCCCGTACGAAGCGTATGCGAAGTGCGGGGTTAGGTTGTAAAATGAATAAAAGCTCTGAAGGAGCGACAGATTCCTTTTTTTAATTTACATCACGGAATCTTGCGCTTTGCGAAGATTTAGTATCGCCCTTTCAGGGCTCGTCTTTCTGTTGGCATCCACACCCCGCACTCCGCTACGCTGCGTACGGGGCTACCATCTAACGTCATCTTCGATGACTTTGACCCGGTTGCCGCTGTAAATGCTGCGCTATGGAGCAAAGGCCAATGTCTGGTCGCAGCGGTCGCAGACCAGTTCAATCAGGGGATTTTCCAGACCTGATACGACAGGCCTTATCGCAGCCGCTGATGTCGAAACTCACACCACACTACTGGAGTTGTTATATCGCTGTTGGGTTGATTCCTAGCGGGCTCGACGATACAGAGGGATCGAATTTCGTTATATTTTCTATTTCTTCAGCCTTTGCGCCCCGACCAGATCCTTCACTCCTTTTTCATCAAGCCTGCCCAGCAAATTTATGAAAATCTTTGCCGTCGCAAGTGCGTCGGCTCGGGCGCGATGATGATTTGTAAGATCGATCGAATAAAAATTGGCGACGGTATTCAGCCGGTGGTTTTCAATTTCAGGAATCAATTTGCGCGAAAGCTTAACGGTACACAAATACGGATTACCAACACGATAGTTTTGATGTATCTTGCCGATCTCGGCGTTGAGAAACCGCATATCAAAAGCCGCATTATGCGCCACGAGAACACTGTTGCCCACAAACTCCATAAATGCAGAAACCACTTCCGAGAATTTCGGAGCGTCTTTTACCATTTCGTTAGTGATATTTGTAAGACTGGTGATGAACTCCGGAATAGGGGTCTCAGGATTCACAAGCGTTTGAAATTCGCCCGCGATCTCTCCGTTTCTCACGCGGAAAGCTCCGATCTCGGTAACCCGGCAGGGAGGCGATTTTGCCCCGGTTGTTTCAAGATCAAAAACAACATAATCCGTTTCATTTAGATTTCTGTTAACAGTTCCGTTTTCGACCAATTCTACAGTATCTTCAGACAAACTCAGCCGGGGATCAGTATCGATAAGATCAGAAACCAATAGTTTTGCCAATCCGGGATCCGGAGAGGAGATTCTCATCACGCGATCTACTACCTTTACCGCAGATGCAAATCCACCGCGCGACTTTAGCAGTGCGATCGTCTCATTGACTAGAAGGGAGTCGGAAATTAGGTTAGGATACGGTGGCATTATTGATAATGTTAACGCTAAACTACAAAACTTAAAAACCGAGTAAGAAGTTTGCCGGGTGACTGGGAGTTGGCTGAGTTGAATTAAGGTCGACCGGATCGATGTCCCATAAGGGTCAGATGATAATAGCCCCGCCCATTCATGGCGGGGTAGGCAGAAAAGGAATTATAGTCCCTTAGGGACGAGTGAAAACAAACTACTCAGCCGTCCGTATTCACGGACTCGGTCGCGTTTTTTGCGGTTACCCACTGATAAATCAGCGGGCTATTTTCAGCGGTCCCTTTTGGGACAAAGAGTTTTTACCGAATTGATCTAGAGTCGGCTGAGTTCAGCGAGTTTAAGAGATTCCAAACTCGGCCAACTCAGCCAACTCAGTCAACTCAGTCAACTCCGCCAACTCTCTCATGAATATTCTCGAAAAATTCCGTGAAACCGAAGCGCTTCTTGAAGGGCATTTTATTCTTTCAAGCGGTCTGCACAGCCCTAAGTATCTCCAGTGCGCTTTGGCCCTGCAGTACCCGTTTGACGCAGCAAAATACGGAGCCGCGATCGCCGAACACTTTTCCGACGCAGGAATTGAAACGGTTGCATCTCCCGCGATCGGGGGTCTGGTCATAGGATATGAAGTGGCGAAAGCTCTAAATGTTCGTTTTATCTGGACAGAAAGAAAAGAGGGTGTAATGACCCTAAGAAGAGGCTTTTCGATAAAGAAAGGCGAGAAGATTCTCGCTGTCGAAGATGTGATCACTACGGGCGGATCGGTAAAGGAATGTATCGATGTTTTGAGAGACAACGGCGCGGACGTAATCAACGCGGCCTCGATAATCGACCGCTCGGGCGGAAAGGCTGATGTCGGTGTTCCGAGAATATCTTTGGTCGAGCTCGATGTTCCAAGCTACACTCCGGAAGAGTGTCCGATGTGCGCGGAGGGGACGGAAGCAGTGAAACCCGGAAGCCGGGGTAACTAAGGTTTCTCGGTGTGCAGGCCGAAATAAATTTGAGCCCGGACACAACCTTGCCGATCTCGTGCCTAAAGAACCGTCAAGAGGTTAATTAAAACTTTTCGAACGCGATGGCGTTCGTTGCAGGCTGGTAGCCTGCGGTCCGACGCATGCAAAAGATTTGCTTTCTTTCAATGGATGATCTTGGCGATTATGTTACCGATGACCATCTGACGATTGAACCTCTCAAGCAACTGGGTTGGGATGTTGAAACTGTCTCGTGGCGGTCAGAGACGGTGGATTGGAGTGAATTTAAAGCTGTGATCATTCGCTCGCCCTGGGATTACCACAAAGATCCGGACGCGTTTCTACGAGTTTTGCGCCAAATAGAAGCATCTGGAGCCCGTCTTGAGAACCCCCTTGAAATTGTCGAGTGGAACTTTAGCAAGACGTATCTGTCGAAACTTTCCGAGCGAGACGTTAGGATCGTTCCAACGATCTGGAATAGCCGGGTTATCGGTCGGGAATTGGTTGAAGGCTGGTTTGAATTCTTCGATGCTGACGAAGTTGTGATCAAACCGACCATAAGTGCTACCGCAAAAGATACGTATCGTCTAAACGCATACTCGCCGGAGCTAAAGGCGGTTTTTTCTAACCGGGATTATATGATCCAACCGCTTATGAAGACCATCATCAGCGAAGGCGAATACTCACTGTTTTATTTTGGCGGAGAATTCAGCCACGCTATCCTAAAAACTCCAAAAACAAATGATTTTAGGGTGCAGGAGGATTTTGGGGGCGTTAATCGATCTATCGAGGCGAGTGATAAACTCCTGACGGCGGCTGAGGCCGCGCTCGAGGCAATCGGAACAAATTTGCTTTATGCGAGGGTTGATCTTGTTCGCGATGATGCCGACGAATTTGCATTGATGGAGCTTGAATTGATAGAGCCTGCGTTGTATTTTCGTATGGATGCGAAATCTCCCGAGCGCTTCGCAAATGCTCTAAACAGATGGATGAATGAACTATAAACTCTTAATTCAATACGACGGCACGGATTTCCATGGCTGGCAGGTTCAGCCCAATCAACGTACCGTGCAAGGTGAACTCGAACGCGTTTTATCATTGCTTGAAGATTCCGATGTCCATGTTTCCGGATCGGGAAGAACCGACGCAGGCGTACACGCTGAAGGCCAGGTTGCAAACGTAAAGCTGGAACGCGAATTCAAACCGTCCAAACTTCGCACCGCGATAAATGGAAATCTACGCAGCGATATACGAATTATGGACGTTGAAGAAGTGGATGACGATTTTCACGCAAGGTTTTCAGCGAAAGGAAAGACCTATCTATACCGGGTGATGAATTCGCCCGTGATCTCGCCGTTTTGGGCGCGTTACGCGCATCATGACAAGCGCCCTCTTGATGTCGCCACCATGAATAAGATCGCGCGCTTTTTCTTAGGCGAACATGATTGGACCGCTTTTTCCAATGCTCAATCGGATTCCGAAAATAAGGTTCGAACTATCGATTCGTTTGATGTCGAGTCGCGTTGGGAAGACCGAACGAATTCTTCAATCGTCGAATTCCGAATAACCGGAAACGGTTTTTTGCGATACATGGTTAGATCGATCGTTGGCACGATGCTTGAGGTCGGTCGGGCCGAACGCGATCCGGACACCATTCAGGCAGCTATAGTCAGCGGCGATCGGGAGCTTGTTGGGGTAACGGCTCCGGCAAATGGCTTGACGCTGCTCGAAGTGAAATATGACTGAGAAAACCTATATTTTTCACATCGTTTTGCCAAAAGACTGGAAGAAAGCGGAAGATGAAGACTTCTACGAAGCCAAAAGTCTGGATTCGGAGGGTTTTATCCACTGCAGCTTTGCCGGGCAGATCGAAGACGTCCTTGAGCGCTACTATTCAAATGTGGAAACTGTCGTGGTTCTAAAGATCGATCCCGAGAAACTCACTTCAAAACTCGTTAACGAACCCTCAACTGAAGACGAAATCTACCCGCACATTTACGGGCCTATCAATCGCGACGCGGTCATTGCATTTGAATATTTATAACAGACCTTATAGCAAAGTGTGCTTGATATGCCGTAGGCATAAATCGACAATAGCCCAGCCATTTATGGCTGGGAGAGTGCCAAAAGAAATAGAGTCCTGCAGGGACGGCTGACCAAGCTAAGATCGCAGCCGTCCTTACAGGACTCTGGCGTCTAAAACCGAAAACCCCGGCATGAATGCCGGGGCTATTGTCGATTTGTCCGCTTGCGGACGCCGGTAGCCAATTCTTGCAATACTTAATTCTTCTGTACTTGGTCGCGGTAATAATCGTGGATGTAGTCTTTCATC
>JABDJV010000219.1 GCA_013003295.1 Pyrinomonadaceae bacterium
GTCGAATTCCGCATAGACGGTTCCGTTAACGGTTCCGAGCTTTGCCGTCCCTCGAAGATTTGTCGCCTTGACCGCCCCGTTTACCGCGGAAACATCGGAGTAATTGAACATGTTCGAAACGGTCACCGATCCATTTACGGTTTCAATATCGTCCAATCTCGCGTTGCGGGGAACAGTCAACGTAAAATCCGCATATAACTTCCCGTTCCAGCGCTTTTTATTGCTTCTCTTTACGCGGTCATACTTCGTCTCAACGCTGAACCGGTCCTGTTCCGCAGCTATCCTGACCTCCATTTCTGAGAGGCGTTCTTTTGTGTTCGCAACCTTTACATATTCGAATTTGATCTCATTTTTGTCCCATGAATCGATTGTGATCGAACCATTCACATTCGACACTTGAATACGTCCGTTTGCACTGAACGGATAGGTTTTCTCAAATCGTTCGGTTTCGTCATCTTTCACGCTAACTGACGACGAGGTATACAGGTCATCGGCCAAACTGATGTTTTTCGTTGGCACTCCTGCTCCCGATGCGATCGTTACCCCTGCAAGAAAAAAAGTTAATAAATATGACATTATTCAGGCTCTCCTTAAATACGCTGATCCAATAGTTTTGGTGTATTTCCCTTATCTAATTACAGAACACCACAGAAATTGAGTTTATGACAATTTTCTGGATTTTTTGTGCAACGTTTTTACGATGCAAAATCTCAGAAACACTATGCTAATATAAATAGCCGTCTTGTCGTCCACACTCTTGATCAAATTTGCTAAACATTCTAGGTGAACAATTCGTTACAAACTGTCACAACGTCGATTTACTTTGTAAATATGATTTGATAACTTAAATTTCGAAACTCGACACACTTTTTGTGGAGAAAATTATGAATTTAAAACAAACGAAAATGCGTATTTTACATGAGTCAGAAGACTTGAGTAAGAAAGCTAAAACGGGTGTTTCTCTCCATTGTCATACCGAGCATTCAAAGGAAATGTTGGATTTTATTCCGCATTATGCCGAAAAACTACCCATTATTGCATTCTTTTGGAAAAGGGAGCGAGATAATTACATTGCGCGTGAAGGACGGACAATAGATTTCTCGACTGCTTATTGGTCACCTCCCTTAAGTTCAAGTCAGGTATATGACATCGAGAAAAGTCAGATCAACCAGTCAGGATTGGAGGCGATCGTTTCGCTCACCGATCACGACAGCATTGATGCGAATCTCGAAGTCAATAAAACTGCAGAAAATTCGAAGGCACCGATTTCGTTGGAATGGACGGTTCCTTTTGAGTTTGGCTTCTTTCATGTTGGGGTCCACAATCTTCCCAAGGATCGCGCCGACGAAATTACACAAACGCTTTTGGCTTATACTTTTGATGAAGGCGAGCCGGACAACGAAAAGCTGCATGAGCTTTTTGCCATGCTAAATGAGATGCGCGAAGTCCTGATCATTCTCAATCATCCGATCTGGGATATTGAAATAGTCGGACAGAAAAAACACGATATTCTTTTGAAACGATTTCTGAAAGAATACGGCAAGTGGATTCACGCGCTCGAAGTAAACGGATTTCGTTCATGGTCTGAGAATAAAGCGGTGATCGAATTGGCCGAGGCTTTGAATTTCCCGGTGGCCACCGGTGGAGACCGGCATGGCTGTAAACCGAATACGGTCATAAATCTGACCGATAGCAATACCTTTGCCGAATTTGTCGAGGAGATCCGTGTCGACAAAAAAAGCGAGATCGTTTTGATGCCGGAATACAGGCGGCCGCTTCATTCACGACAGCTTCAGGGCTTTTCCGAGATTTTGTCTCATTACCCCGAGTTCCCCGAAGAACGCCGGTTGTGGTTTCAGAGGGTGTTTTTCGATATTGGTGATGGAAAGGGCCTTGTTCCGCTATCGGATCACGGCTGGAGACTCGGCGGTCCGAGATGGCTTAGAGTCGCGGTTAAAACGCTTGGGTTCATGGGAAGCCCGGCGATGCGACCAGTTTTTAAGATCGTTGAAAAGAAAAAGGATCGGGTACCAAAAAATATTAAGCGTGCCGGATTCAAGGACCCGGATCTGAAAGAAATTCCGACTCCGCTATCAAATTCGCAAACATCAGCGGGTTCGGCAAGTTAGTCATTTTTACCATTCAGGGCGAAGCAACGGAAGTTTGAATAAATAAACTTTTCGCGCTTCGCTCTGAATTTTTATTTTTATTTTGAGCAAAGTGCCGCGCGTCGCATTCTTTCCCGATTCATACGAAGAGGTGGATGGGGTCGCAATGACAAGTAAACGACTCGTTGGGTATGCCAAAAAAAACGGCAATCCTCTCCTTGTTATTCACGCCGGAAAAAAGACTGAATTTATCGAAGACGGCAGTATTTCGCACTTATCATTAAAGCGTTCGCCGGTTGCTTTTCCGATGGACGCAACGCTGGAATACGATCCGTTTTTTCAGCGTCATACCAACCGTGTCATCAAGGCGCTGATGAAATTCAAGCCGGACGTATTTCATATTACCGGCCTGAACGATGTAAGTATTATGGGCTCCTATCTCGCCTGGAAATTGGATCTGCCGATGGTCGGATCCTGGCACACAAATCTGCACGAGTTTGCCGGCCGCAGATTGGATAAGACGTTTCGTTTTCTTCCAGAATCGATCTCGGCGAAGTTCATCGGTTTCGCTGAACGAAAAATTCTTGACGGGGCGCTTCTCTATTACAAAATGCCAAAGCTTTTGCTGGCACCGAATGAAGAATTGATCAATATTCTCAAGAAGGGAACAAAGCGCGACGCACGTCTGATGATCAGGGGCGTCGATACCGAAATTTTCTCGCCGCAGAAGCGAACGGTCAGCGACGGAAAGATTCGATTTGGCTTTGTTGGAAGGCTGCGTGCCGAAAAAAACGTGCGTTTGCTGGCGGATCTTGAAAAGGCAATTTTGGATGCGGGCAAAACAAACTTCGAATTTCTCATCGTTGGAGATGGAAACGAGCGGGATTGGCTTGAGCGAAAGATGAAAAAAGCCGTTTTTACAGGTTTTATTGAAGGTGAAAAGCTTGCCGAAACATATGCGAATATGGATATCTTTATTTTTCCCTCTGAGACCGACGCCTTCGGCAACGTCGTTCAGGAGGCTAACGCCTCGGGTGCGCCGGCTATAGTCGCGAATTCGGGCGGACCCAAATTCATCGTTGAGCATGGTAAAACGGGTTTTGTCTGCGACACAGTTGATCAATATGCGAAATATTCACTCGAGCTAATGGACAATCGCGAAAAATTGTTGAGAATGAAAGAAGCGTCCCGGGAATTTGCGCTGTCGCGTTCTTGGGATTCTGTTTTCGAATCGGTTTATCAGGCCTACGCTGATTGCGTAAAACTAAGGAAAGAAGACCGCAAGAAATCATCCCCGATTTAGTAAATGAGCACATCTTTTCATGAAATACATCAATCGGTAGCTGACGCCGAAAATTTGGAATCTGTCCACGACCAGCAGATTTCGGTGGCGGATGTGTTTCTTAGTTTAGTCAGACATCCGACTCAGGTTATTGCTCGCTGGAATTGGAAGTCAGCTTTTTTGGGAGCGCTGCTCCGTGCTTCATTCTATTTCACGGTTTACCAAGCCGCCAGAGAAAAGGGGATCGTGATTTTAACGGCTGTCTTAGTTGAAGTGAGTTTTCGATTTATGACCTCGGGAATCTCGGGCGCATTGGTTCAATCGTTTCGAAAGGCGCGTCCGGCATGGATCGCCACAATAATTATCACCGTAACCCTGCCGATTTTTAGTCACACAGTCGAATTTGTTACTCACTACGCTCAGGAAGAATATTTTAGCGACGTCCTCCCGGCTGCACAAAATAGTGCTCGTCAACAGGCTTTTGCAGTATCTGTGCTGGTCTCCGTTTTGTCGGCGATGTTTAACATCTTTATGATGCGAAACGGCGTCTTGCTGGTCGGTGCGGGTGAAGACTCAAAATCGTTTATCAGCGATCTCAGAAACATCCCGTATCTGGTCTCCGAGTTTACTCTATTCTTACCAAAGCAAATTATTATTTTTCTAAAAGAGCTGAAATTTCATTACGCTATCGGATCTTTCCTCTTTTTTGGATTTAGCGTTGGTGCAATTCTTGGCGCTTCCCGCGGCAAATGGTCCTGGGCTTATTCGACAACCATCGGTTCATGGGCGATTCTATTGGGTGCAATTATCATAGTTTTTGCCGGTCAGCAGCTTTATAGATTATTCAGCAGGAAATAGCTCGAGCCGACAACTTCCCTCCATCTCTTCCAAATATCCAGCCTTACACTTTGAAACGGGTCTCAAACGTTATAGTCTTAATATTTTTTAGGGTGATCAGAGAGCTGTTTATCGCAACGGTTCACGACTGATCCGACCTTTTTTTATGGGAAACGACACACCAATAAAATCAGTTCATATAACGAATTATTACCACAAGAATTCGGGAGGGATCAGCACGTCTTACAATGCCCTTATGGCTGCTGCGGGCCGCCACAAAAGATATATGCGGCTGATCGTTCCGGGCGAGAAGGAAGAGATTGAGATCGTAAACGATTACGCAAAGATCTATTACATCCCGGCAAAGAAATCCCCGGTATTTGATAAGCGGTACCGGATAATAATGCCCTGGCAGTATATGCCCGCCGGAACCCAGATCCGCAAGATCCTAATCGACGAAAAGCCCGATATGGTCGAGATCACTGACAAATATACGCTTAGCTTGTTTGGGGCAATGGTCAGACGAGGAAAATTCAAGCAGTTGAACCGACCGATGCTCGTGCATTTTTCATGTGAGCGAATGGACGATAATATCGCGTCCTTTTTAAGAGGAGGAAGAATTTCCGAGTGGGTTGCGCGGAGGGTGATGGGAAATTACAACATGCCCTCATTTGACTTTCATATTGCCAATTCACCGTACACGGCAGAGGAATTTTACCGATCTGTCAAAAAGGTCAGCAATCCGAAAAGGAGCGAGAGGTTTCTTGCCTGGTGCTGGAGGTCATTAAGGAGCCCGCTGGTTCCGATTCAGGAGAGAATCCGTATCTGTCCAAGGGGCGTCGATGCCGATCAATTCTCACCTAAAAGAAAATCGGCGGTGGTGAGACGCGAAATGTCCGAAAAAGCGGGCATTCCCGAAGATTCGGTCGTTTTACTTTATGCCGGAAGGATCTCACCGGAAAAAAATATTAGCCTTCTTCCGGATTTTATGGAGATTCTTGCCAGAGAAACCGAAAAAGACTACCGGCTTCTTGTAGCAGGGGCAGGGCCGCTTGAAGATTGGCTCAAGACGCAGACCGATAAGCGTATACCAGGCAAGATCATCCAGCTTGGACATCTCGATAAGGAAACCCTGGCAAACTATTACGCTACGGCCGATATCTTCGTCCATCCAAACCCCAGGGAGCCTTTCGGCATCGCGCCCCTGGAGGCGATGGCTTCGGGTACACCAACAGTCGTCCCCAACGCCGGCGGGCTTATGTTTTATGCCACCGAGGAAAACACCTGGCTCGTTGAACCAACTGCGGAAGAGTTTTCCAAGGCGATTAAGGGGATCGTTGGCGATCCCGCATTGAGACAAAAGAAGATCGAAAAGGCTTTCGAAGCAGTGGAAAATAACACTCGTATTAAGTCAACTGATTTCCTGATTGAAACTTACGACGAATTGTACGAAGATTTCCAAAAGAGAAATGAACTCTTTACCGATGAAGAAGCATCAAAACGATTCGATTTTGCTCCGTTTTTTTCGTAAAGACCTATGCTCGAACTTGTTTTAGCAAATTTAAGAACCCGTCCTTTTCGGACATTGATAAGCATTATCGGCGTAGCCATCGGGGTAATCCTGGTCGTACTTTTTACGGGCCTGGCAAATGGAATCGTCGAAGATATGGCGAAGCGCTCCGCGAATTGGAAAGCAGAGATCGTTTTCACGCGTGCCGGGGCGATGGACCTGACGAGTTCCAATATGAATGTGAGCACAACCTATGCTGAACGGCTGCTCGAGATCGAGGGCGTAAAGACCGCCGTTCCGGTTGGCCGGTATATCAGCACGAATCCGAAGGAACGTTGGGGGATCCAGCACCTTGACGGCATCGAATGGGCGCCATTTGCGGAAATGAATGAGATGGATATTGTTCGCGGGGTTCCGGCAACCGGCAATCAGGAAGTTGTGCTAGACGAGCGCCATATGAGGGATAAGAATTACAACCTCGGCGATGCCATCGAAATATTCGGCAAAGATTTCAAGATCGTGGGTGTCTATTCGCCACCGTCGGGCGCACGCATCAAAATGTCGCTGGCAGCGATGCAGGATGCGCTTCAGGCACCCCGAAAATGCACTTACATACTGGTAAAACTGGAAGACGGGGCTGATACAAAAGCGGTTGCGGCAAGTATCAATGAAAAACTTCCGGGTAACCGGGTAAACCTAACCCAGGACCTCATCATCGATGCTCAGGACAGGATTCCTGGTTTCAATACGTTTCTAAATGTATTAGTCGGGCTCGGTGCCTTCGTCAGCACGATCTTTGTCATGCTTTCGATGTATACGACCATAACCGAACGCCGAAAAGAGATCGGAATCCTAAAATCTCTCGGAGCTTCGAAAACTTTCGTTATAAAAATTATCGAAGGAGAAGCATTCATGGTTGGGGTATTCGGAATTATCCTCGGCCTTGCTCTTTCCTTCGCAGCGGCGTTTTCGATCGAACGTTATTTCGAACTTCCCTTCAAATTCGATCCCAACTGGATACTAACCGCATTTGTAATCGCGATCGGCGGTAGTCTTGTCGGCGCGCTGTATCCGGCCTGGAGAGCTTCCGATATTGATCCGGTACTGGTTTTGGTAAATGAGTAGTAACGAACAAACCGTATTGGGGGCCGTAACGCACACGGAAGCCTCAAAAAAACAGGGCTTGATGCAAAGGCTCTTTGCGGTTTGGTTTGACGCATTCGTCTATAACCAGATTTGGGAGGATCCAAGAGTAGACCTCGAAGCCCTGCAGCTGGACAAGCATTCACGCGTATTAACCATATCCTCCGGCGGCTGCAACGCCTTAAACTATCTCCTTGAAAACCCTCAGCGTGTGACCGCGGTCGATTTAAATCGACATCACATATACCTTCTCAACCTTAAGATCTGCGCCCTCAAGTATCTTCCGACATACGGAGATTTTTTCGCCTTTTTTGGTTTTGGAAAGCACGAAGAAAACATTGAAAACTACAGAAAATACATCGCGCCGAGGCTCGATGCGGATTCAAGAAGCTTTTGGGAAAGTGCATCGCTGGTTGGAAGGATGGTGCATGGTAAACGTATCAACTTCTTCAGAAAAGGAGGGCTTTACGAGCATTCCAGGAATGGTTACTTCTTGCGCTTTTTTCATAAATTTTCCCGCGCCGTGGGATGCAAACCGGACGAGATATTAAAAGCAAAAACGCCCGAGGAACAGGAAAAACTATACGATAAATACATCGATCCGTTTTTTGATAACCTGCTTGTAAAGACGGTCACCCGTCTTCCAGTGACTCTTTTTGGCCTTGGCATTCCTCCCCAGCAGTATGAGGAATTGACAAGAGATCTCGACCAGGGCCGGAGCATCATTGATGTCTATCGCGAAAGGGCAAAACGCCTCGCAGTGGATTATCCGATATACGAAAACTATTTCGCCTGGCAGGCATTTGCGAGGAAATACGACACTGAAAACCGGCAGGCGGTGCCCGAGTACCTGAAAGAAGAAAACTACCGGAAACTAAAGCGGATGGCGGACCGCCTGGAGGCGAAGACCGGGTCCGTGACGGATGAGATAAAAAAAAATGAATTTGCCGCTTTTAACCGTTTTATATTTCTCGATGCGCAAGACTGGATGAATAAGAAATCAATGGCCGAGCTCTGGCAGTCAATAGCAGATAGATGCGAGAGCGGATCACGAATAATTTTCCGAACCGCCGGCGCATCGTCGCCCGTCGAAAACAATCTTCCGGCAGACTTATTGGCGAAGTTTGAATACGCGCAGGATGTCTCTCGGGAGCTCTTTAAAAAGGACCGCGCCTCGATATACGGCGGCTTTCATTTGTATATCCTAAAATAGGAGTTTCGCCGCGGAGACGCAGAGTCGCGGAGAAAGGAATATATTTTTTGTCAAAGCAGGCGATGAAAATATTTATCGAATCGAGCGCAACCGATCTGATTGCGCCTGGTAAAAACAATCCAAAAAACCTCTGCGACTCCGCGTCTCCGCGGTGATATCTATGGCATCCGCTTTCGAAAAAATGGACAAGATGTATCGCCACCAGCGGTATTTCTACGATCTTACGCGAAAATATTACCTCCTTGGACGCGATAAGCTTATAAACGAAATGAAGGTCGGCGAAAACGAGCACGTGCTGGAAGTAGGCTGCGGGACCGGTCGAAACTTAAGGCTCCTCGGGAAGAAACACCCGGGAGTGATGTTTTATGGTCTGGACGCTTCTGCCGCAATGCTTGCAACAGCACAAAGCAAGATCGATTCGGCAAATCTTCGAAATGTCTCGCTAAAAACTGCCCTCGCCGATGATTACGGATACCGCGAAACCTTCGGCATTGAGAATCCATTCGATTCGATCTATTTTTCCTATTCGATCTCAATGATCCCTGCGTGGAAGGAATCCATTCAAACGGCGCTCAAAAATCTCAAAAGCGGGCGCTCACTCTACATCGTCGATTTTTATGACCAGAGGGATCTCCCAAAACCGTTTCGCAAAATCCTCTGCGGTTGGTTAAAACAATTTCACGTAAAATATCCGGCCGAATTGATTCCGTATTTAAGACGCCTTGAAGGAGATGATATTGGCGAGCTGTCAATGACTTCGATCTACAAAAGCTATTCGTTTATTGCCAAATTCCGCAAAGCCTAGGCAGTTGACTTAGATTTTTCCAGTGAGCGGTTTCACCCTGTTGTTTCATATATGATACATTGTATTATCTATTATGCGATTTGATCCTGCGATTGCCCTCATAGACTGCAACAACTTCTTTGTGTCTTGTGAGAGGGTGTTTGACCCCGCGCTCAAGAACCGCCCGGTGGTGGTTCTCTCGCATAATGACGGGTGCGTGATCTCGCGCAGCAACAGTGTAAAGGAAATGGGCGTAAAAATGGCGCAGCCATTCTTTGAAGTTAAAGGCCTTCTGGAATCCCACAACACGGCCGTCATTTCCTCAAACCTTAGCGTTTATTGCGAGATTTCGCGCGAGGTGATGAACATTGTTCGCGAAAACCTCGGCAGCAATGCGGTCGAGGTCTATTCGATCGATGAGGCCTTCCTGGATCTCGGCACGCCGGATAAAACGACCGAAGTGGGATTTCATTTAAAAGAAGCGATAGAGGCCTCGACGGGAATTCCGGTATCAGTCGGCATCGCAAAAACCAAGACTCTTACAAAATTAGCCAATAACCTTGCGAAGAAATCTCAAAAAACACGGGGTATGCTGGATCTATATGATTCCCCGTACCTCAATCTTGCGTTGGAAAAAACGCCGGTTGGGGATATTTGGGGTATCGGGCCGAAAAACGCGAAACGTCTGAAAGATGTAAATATTAATACGGCGCTCGCGTTAAGCAGCACAAGCGTAGAGTTTGTCAGAAAACATCTTAATCTTTTTGGCGGACGAACCGTACTCGAACTAAGGGGAACAAAATGCATTCCTTTTGAGCGCACCTTTGCAGATAAGAAGTCGATCGCCCACACAAGATCATTTGGGCGTGCGATTAGCAGCTACACAGAAGTGAAAAACGCCGTTCTTAATTTCTCGGTTCGGGCGGTCGAAAGAATGCGGCGGGATGGGCTGGCCGCAAAAACGATTACCGTCTTTCTGCGGACAAACCGTTTTAAGAGAGATTATTCTGCACAATCGGTCAAATACAATTCTGTTTATCATTCGGACCTTAAAAACGAGATCAACAAATGGGCGCTGGCATGCTTTGAACGGATATTTGAACCCGATCTGCAATACAAAAAAGCCGGGATCATCCTCACCGGACTTGTAAAAGCCGATCTGATGTCGAACCGCCTTTACGAAAGAGCGAGTTTCGAGCGGTGGCGTTATCTGGCCGACGTAGTCGATGAATTAAACTATCGTTACGGACGCGATACGGTAAAACTTGCCAGCGTATCCGAACTTGGAGCGGGCCAGGGTTCGCACGAGTTTAAGAATAAAAATTCGAAAATGACTGAGATCAGGCGGCAGAGAGACACAAACACATCTGAATTTCGAAGATTTATTTGATTTTGAAACGCCGATTTTGGTAGAAGCTTATAGAAATGCCGTTTCAGTTTATCTAACTGTTGGTGATCGCGCGACGCGCCCAGGACAGCCGGCGGGACTCCGGTGCTACACGTCATCTTGAAGCTTTTGTTTCGTCAGAACGACCAATCCGATCCCGCCGAGGATCAGGCAGCTCGCAAAAACGAGTCTCATCGAGATTCGTTCCGACAAGAATACCAGGCCGCCAATTGCCGCAATTACCGGGACCGAAAGCTGCATGATCGCCGCGCGGGTGGCCGTGTGGTATCGAAGCGCCGTATACCAAACTGCATATCCGATCCCGGATGCAATCGCGCCGGATAATACAGCAAACAAAGCGCCGCCTGCCGATATTTCAATCTGATAGATCAATGGCAGACTCGCCAAAACCACAAACGGGATCGCACGAACAAAGTTCCCGGTTGTGTCAGCAAGAGGATCGGCGCTCGCACGTCCCCGCAGCGTGTAAAATCCCCAGGCAATTCCTGCCAGTGCCATAAAGATCGAGCTGATCACCGG
>JABDJV010000217.1 GCA_013003295.1 Pyrinomonadaceae bacterium
ATAAATCGTGCGGCAATCGGGATGCTTCGGCTGGAAGATGCGGATTTCACCGGGGTTCATTTGAAAGAAGTCGTAAGTGAAGAAAACGCACGGATCCTGGAGCGTCTGATCTCCCGGGCCAGAAGGATCGGACAAGCGTCCGAACAAACCACTCTTGCACGTGAGCGTGAGAATCAGGATCGGGATACAGATGAAGGCTTGCCGGTTGCACTGACAGCATCTGGTTTATCAGAAGCAGGCGGCTCAGTACTGGTGATCGAGGATCTGTCGGAATTGATCGCGGCGCAGCGGGCCTCGGCCTGGCGCGAGGTAGCACGGCGGATGGCTCACGAGATCAAGAACCCGCTCACCCCGATCCAACTCTCGGCGGAGCGGATCGCAAAACGATTTGTTGCCAGCAATGGAGATAAGGAGCTCGATCTGGTTTCAACTTCTGAAAAGGTTGCACTAAAGGCCAACGACAAGGCATCTGCGGTAATAAAAGACGGGACCGATACGATACTCAGAGAGGTTTCATCCTTAAAGTCGATGGTCGATGAATTTTCGCGCTTTGCGAGGCTGCCGAATGCGAAACTCGAAATGGGGGATGTTAATGAGATCATCAGGCAGGCGGTTTTGCTCTACGAAGGAAGGGAATCGGATGTCAGGATCACGTCACAATTGGCAGATGATATGCCGGAGGTGTTGATCGATGAAGAACAGTTAAAACGCGTATTTGTAAATCTGATCGATAATGCAATAGAGGCGTTTGACGACGATCAGAGAGACAAAGAAATCAGCATCAAGAGCTTTTTTGACCCCGCAAGAGACCTGAGCGTGATAGAGATCGCTGATAACGGAAGCGGTATTCACCCGTCGGACTTCAGAAAGCTATTTCAGCCATACTTTTCTACCAAGGGGCGCGGCACCGGACTCGGCCTTGCGATCGTCCAGAGAATCATTTCCGAACACGGGGGGAAGATCCGAGCCGGAAACAACCCTTCGTCTGGAGCCAAATTTAATATAGAATTACCAAATTCCAATTAGCCGAACAAAATTCTTTTTTGGAATGAAAGGGCGTTAGCTCGTCCGATCTTTGATTATTGTCAATGCAAAATTCAATTCTCATAGTCGATGATGAACGTGGAATTCGCGAGACGCTTCGAGGCGTTTTGGAAGACGAAGGATTCATTGTCGATACAGCCAAATCCGGAGAAGCCTGCCTTAAAAAGCTGGCGTCGAATGTTTATGGCTGCATACTGCTTGATGTTTGGCTCCCTGAGATTGACGGGTTGGAGACACTCAAGCGTTTGCGGGCGGAAGGAAACGATTCGGCAGTTGTAATGATCTCAGGGCACGGAAACATCGAAACTGCGGTGAGCGCTACCAAGCTTGGTGCTTTTGATTTTGTGGAAAAGCCCCTCTCGCTTGAAAAGACGATATTGACCGTCCGGAATGCTATCAAGCAGCGTGATCTGGAGCGGGTAAACAAGAATTTATCCGATCAAATCAACCAGGATCTTGAAATGGTGGGTGAATCGATCGCGATGCGTGCCCTTCGAAAGCAGATCTCAATTGTAGCGCCGACCGACGGGAGAGTACTCATTTCCGGGGAATCGGGAACCGGAAAAGAACTCGTGGCAAAAGCAATACACTCAGAGTCAAAAAGAAAAAATACTCCCTTCATCGAAATAAATTCGGCTGCCATTCCCGAAGACCTTGTCGAATCTGAATTGTTTGGACATGCCAAAGGTGCCTTCTCAGGAGCACTGAAAGCAAAAAAAGGGAAATTTGAAATCGCTGATGGGGGAACCCTATTTCTCGATGAGATCGGTGACATGAGCGAGCGCGTACAGGCAAAAATGCTTCGCGTGCTGGAGGAGCAAAGGTTTGAACCCGTTGGGAGCAATGCGCCAGTTAGCGTTGATGTGCGCGTGATTTCTGCTACTAACAAACGCCTCGATGATCTTATCGAAAACGGTAATTTTCGCTCGGATCTGTTTTACCGTCTCAATGTGATCCCGTTCCAGATCCCGCCGCTCAGGGAAAGACTCGAGGACTTGCCGGCATTGGTTGAACATTTTAACAAGAGATTTTCAGCAGACTATGGTAAAAGGCCAAAGGTTTATTTAGAGAGCGCCATTGATGCGATGCGGAATTATGCGTGGCTTGGGAATGTTCGCGAACTTCGCAACACTGTTGAAAGGATCGTGATCATGAATGAAAAAGAGAAGATCGGAGCAGACGACCTTCCGGTGTTGAATCCTTCAAACGCACCGATCGCCTCCAGTTTTAGGTTTCCGTCTTTTAAGGAGGCTACCGATGCTTATCAGCGCGAGTTTATCCTGCACAAACTCGAGGAAACGGATGGAAATGTGACAAAAGCCGCGGAGGCCATGGGCGTCGATCGAAGCCATTTGTACCGCCGCATGAAAAATCTGGGAATTCAACAAAAGTAAGCGATCAATTGCTATTTAAGAAGGGCCGGATTTTTAAAATCCTCTCAAAGTCGATTCGGGTATCGTTCAATTTTCTAAGTTGGCGCTCTTGATTGAAACATCGGAGCGCTTTAAGACGTAGGGAATACACCGAACAAAAATAAAGCAGAATCTAATTAATAGGAGTAAAAATGAAGAAAACACTATTTCTAACTATTTCTTTGGCCGCAATTCTCATGGCTTCGACCCTATCTTTTGCGCAGGAAAAGAAACCTGAAAAGACGGCTGTTAAGGGAGTACAGGCTGAACTGATCGCCTTGATGCAATTGGCTGAAGATAGATTCCTGGCTCTTGCCGAAGTTACACCTCAGGAAAAATACTCCTGGCGGCCGGCCAAGGGTGTTCGCTCGATTGGGGAAGTCTATACGCATATGATTCAGGCAAATTATGGTCTTCCCAATTTTGTTGGCGTAAAGCCCCCGGCGGATGCTCCGAAGGATCTGAAAGAGATCACCGATAAGAAAGAAATAATTGGTCATTTAAAGAAATCCTTTGCTCATACCCGAAAGGTAGTTGCTGAAATGTCCGACGCTCAGCTTGAGACCCCGACTAAGTTTTTTGGGAACGATACAACTTTCAGGGGGGTTTTGAGTTTCATGAACAGCCATACTAATCAGCATTTGGGACAGTCTATTGCATATTCGCGTATGAACGGAATCGTCCCGCCTTGGAACGCCGCAAACAATTGATCATGAAACAAAAAAAGGCAATCGATTTGATTGCCTTTCATCTCGCTTAACCTTCAGGTTTTTGAGGAATATCAGTACCCTCCGGAAAAAACTCGAGGGCCGCGGAATTTATACAATATCTTTGTCCGCTCGGCGGCGGGCCGTCCGGAAATACGTGTCCCTGATGCCCATCACATCTTGCGCAGCGGGTTTCCGTTCTGACCATTCGAAACTTTGTGTCGCGAATATACTTTATATGGTCCTTGTCGATCGACTCATAAAATGAGGCCCAGCCGGTGCCCGAAGTAAATTTCGAACTCGAATGAAATAGCGGCAATCCGCAGAGCTGACACGCGTACGTGCCGGTTTCTTTATTGTCCAGCAAGCTTCCACAAAAGGGAGCCTCGGTACCATGCTCGAGCAATATATGATACTGCTCCGGCGTCAGGTCTTGGGCAAGTCTTTCTCTTTCTTCTTCACTGATCGGCGTTATATCAAAACCGGATTCCGAAAGTTCTTTTATTGCTTTTGGTTTCATTCGATTACTCTCCGAGGCTATCTTTAGGATTGACACTATCTTACCAAATTAGTCTCTTGGCTTCTAAATTTATTCCCAATCGACGACAACTGCGGCTTTCGTGAGAACTGCTCCGAAACAAATCGTTTTTGGAGAAAACATCTTACTTTTCTTCAAACGCTTCAATTTTCTTTTCCAGGTTTCGAACGATCTTCGAAAGCTTCGCTAGTCGTCTGAATACCGCAGAAGAGCGAAGCCACTCGCGATTGTCGATCGCCGGATAGCCGGACACAACTTTACCGCTTTCGACGTCGTTTGGAATCCCTGATTTTGAGGTAGCTACTGCATCATCCCCAATCTTGAGATGTCCGGCGACTCCGACTTGTCCTGCCAGAACGACCCGTTTGCCGATAGTTGTGCTCCCGGCAAGCCCGGTTTGCGCACAGATCAAGGCGTCTTCATCGATAGTGCAGGAGTGCCCGATCTGAACAAGATTGTCGATCTTTGCCCCACGCTTAATGCGGGTTTCACCAACACTGGAGCAATCAATTGCCGTATTTGCACCGACCTCGACGTCATTTTCCAAGACGACCCGGCCCGTCTGAGGTATTTTTAACCAGCGCTTTTCTTCCGTTTTCGCATAACCAAATCCATCGGTTCCGATACTGGAGTTATTATGAATAATGCAATTTTTGCCAACCTCGCAGTTTTCGCGGATCGATACACCGGAGTGGATTACCGAATCTCGACCGATCCTTGCTCCGTCATAAATGGTCACATTGGGAAAGAGTTTAACGCCTGCCTCGATCTCGCAGTCTTCCCCAATAACAACATTTGCGCTTATTTCCACATATTCATCTATCATGGCCGATCCCGCGATCACCGCGGTTTGGTGAATCGATGGACTGATTGGCGATGCAGGATGAAATTCATGAAGGGCAAGCGTGTACGCCACGTATGCGTCTTTTGCCCTGAGAATCGCAATATCCTTCCGCTTTATTTCTACGCCTTCGCTTAGGAAAATCGCTCCCGCCTGAGTTTCCTCTACTTGAGAAGTATATTTCGGGTTTGATAGAAATGTGATCTCATCGGACTTTGCAATATCGAGACCGGCAGCTGCGGATACCTCTAAGTCTGGATCGCCGCTTTCGACTACGGAGCCCGTTTTGTTGGCAAGTTTGGAAAGTTTCATAGTGCAATTTTATCGCGCCGCCAAAAACTCGCAACCGCTAAAGCATGTTTACGGGATCTATCTCAAGGAAGATAACTTTTAAGTCACAAGAGTTTTTCTCCGCCTCGATAGACGCGTCATCCAAAACCTGGCGAAGTACTTTTCGATTTCGGGCCTTGATAAGGATCTGCAGACGATATTCTCCTTTCAAACGCGGGAGGGCGGCGGGTGCGGGGCCAAGAATAATGCACCGTTTCGCGTCTCTGGTTGAATCCAGTGCAGCGCGGTAAATTTTCGCGTTATCCATCGCGTAATCATAATTCGGGTGTTTTACAAATATCGCAGCCAGCGAAACGAATGGAGGAAAATGGTATTTTTCGCGAAACATGATCTCTTGATCATAAAAGGCATCGTAGTCTTGTGTTTTGGCATGTTTGAGAGCGTAATGTTCCGGGTAGTAGGTCTGGATCAAGACGGTGCCGGGAAGCCTTCCGCGACCCGCCCGCCCGGCAACCTGGGTCAAGAGCTGAAATGTTCTTTCAGCCGCCCGAAAATCGGGCATTGACAGCCCCGTATCGACCGATATTACTCCGACCAGGGTCACATTGGGGAAATCATGCCCCTTTGCGAGCATTTGTGTTCCGATCAGCATGTCGATCTCACCCCGGCTGAATTCTGCCAGGGTGTTTTCGAGCTGTTTTCGTTTTTTCGTCGTGTCCCGATCAACTCTCGCAATCCTCAGATCGGGAAATTTCGATGAAAGGAAGTTTTCGATCTTTTCCGTACCCTGCCCAAGAAAAAACAAAAATTCGCTTTCGCAGGAAGGACACTTGCCCGGTTCCCTTTCACGGTGATCACAATGGTGACAGATCAGTTGTTTGTCGTGTTTGTGATAGGTCAACGTAATGTCGCAGTTTGGGCAGCGGATCGACTCACCGCAGCTGCGGCACAGTACAAACTGCGAGAAACCCCTGCGATTCAGCAAGATCAACGATTGCTCATTTCTATCGTGCGTTTTTTCGATCGCTTCCATCAGCTCGGGTGCAAAGACCAGGTCCTTCCCATGTTGCTCAAATACCTCGCGCATGTCGATAAGCTTGGCCTGCGCAAGAGGGCGGTCGCCGATTCGATTTTCAAGCTTCAAATAATCGTATTTGCCACTCCGGGCATTATGAAAAGATTCCAGTGCCGGGGTTGCCGATCCCAGTATTACCACAGCATCGGCAAATTTCGCCCTGACTATCGCCGTGTCCCGTCCGTTGTAAAACGGCATTTCATGCTGCCGGTAAGAGGTGTCGTGCTCTTCATCGACTACCACCAAGCCTAATTTCTTTAGGGGCGCAAATACTGCTGAACGCGTTCCGATAACGATCTTAGCTTTGCCTGCGCGGATTCGGTGCCATTCATCAAATCGCTCTCCCCGTGACAGGGACGAGTGCAATATTGCCACCTCCTTGCCAAAAACCGCTCTGAGCCTTTTAGAAAAGACGGGAGTCAAGGCGATTTCGGGCACGAGCATAAGAGACGATCGTCCAGTTTTCAGGACCTTTTTCATTGCCCTGATATATACCTCTGTTTTTCCGCTTCCGGTGACGCCGTGGAGTAGAAATGCTCTGTATTTACGATTTGCAGCCGCTTCAGTGATCTTTGTCAACGCGCTATTCTGTTCATCATTCAGATCAAAGTGTTTTACCTTCGGAAGTTCTGCTCCATGAAAAGGATCGCGCGAAACCTCTTTCTTAAAAATCTCAAGAAGACCCCTTTTAGAGAGAGTATTTATTGGTGACGAGCCAACACCTGCTTTGTCTGAGAGATCGGTGAAGAGCATTTCGCGATCATGGCTGGTAAGCGTTTCAATGATCCGTTTGTGGGCATCACTCAGAGCTTTTCCTTTGGAATCAGGTAATTTATCGCTGATCAACCTGACCGCTTTTCGAAGTTTTGGTCGTGCCGTATTTTTTGCAAGAACCTGATGTTTCGTTATCAGTCCGAGCTTGATCAGGTCGTAAACTGCGCGCTGGGTTTTTGAGGCTCCAAATGTTTTCTTTAGTTCCCGTATGGCTAACTCTTCATTCTCAGCAAGGTAAGAGAGAATAAGAATCCTTGTGGGTTTTTTCTTATCCGGATCAAATCGTGCGAATTCTTCACGTCCGGAGGGTGTTATTTGTACAATCTGATCGACCCTTGCATTGATTCCTGAGGGTAGAGAGGCCTTTAGCATCTCACCCCAGGAAGAAAAGTAGTAATCAGCCGTCCATTTCGTCAAATCTAAGATCTTCCGTGTCAGGAGCGGTTCCGGATCAAGCGATTCGGCGACGTTTTTAATCGACGATTCATCTAAATCAAGATTTGGCGGCAAATGTTCGTGGAAAGCTACCGCATAACCCGTAAGCTGTCTACGGCCAAAAGGAACAATCACCCGCGAGCCTAGTCGTATCTCTCCCTGAAGTGTTTCCGGTACCAAATACGTGAACGTTTGGCGGAGCGGGACTGGCAGGGCGATTTCAACAAATCCGGGTTTTGCCGAAGTATTCGAGTCTGATTTAGCTGACGGCTTTTTTGACATCACGATTAGTGCTTCGGGTTCAAAAGTTCAAACGGATTCCGATTCATTAGAATCAGAGGATATCTTATCAGGGTATTTTCAGAGAATTAAGAGGCGGGGTGTTCATTCTTGCTTTCTTGAGTTAGCAGCAGCCAAGGCAAATCCGCCTAAAATAAAGAACAACCAAATCCCGATCGAAAGGTGACCGGCACGAACAATAAACCAGGGCTCTTGAAACCAAATCCTTGCAGTCGAGGATTTAGCCGGAATCGCAACAAGCGTTGCTCCATCATTTCCGATTCGCACTTCTTCCGGCAGACCGTTAACTTCTGCTTTCCAACGTGGATAGTAGAGGGTCGAGATTCGCGCATCAACAGGTCTTCCGGCATTTACTGAAAACACCGTTTCGTCCGGCTTTTGAACCAGTATTTTCACGCCCCGCCCTGGCACAACCACTCTGTCTTTTATCTTAAATGCAT
>JABDJV010000260.1 GCA_013003295.1 Pyrinomonadaceae bacterium
GAGCTTTCTCAACGGCTTCGTGAAGAGCGTTTGGAAAGAGAAGCGATGGAGAGTTACCGCGGCGGCCAAAACGGAGGCGTCCAATATTCGGATTCAACCCAATACAGCGATTCGGGTTACTATCGCACCTATTATCCGCCTACCTATACATACATTCCGCGAAACAGAGGCAGCGCTTTCAAGTATAACGGTTTTAGAAGAAACAAGAGGCGTGGCGTAATAAAATACCGGGGTTATATAGGTCCGCAAAGAACGAAACGCCGGACGAACAGGAGGACTACAACGTTTGGACCCAGCCGCCGTTTGACCAGGCAGAATCGTATCAAGTCCCGCCGCAGCGATATACGGAATTTCCGCCCCGGGGTTTCGATCACACCACGCAGAAACTAAGAAAAAAGATCTGTTAAGCAATAAAAGGGGTTAAGAGCGGATTACTCTTAATCCCTTTCTCGTGTAAAGATTTCGGATGTTTGGTGACTAAAACTCAAATAGACGCTATAATTTCTGTAGTTAAAATCGTATTTATCAATAAACACATATGAAAGAAGGCTGGGAAGCGGTAATCGGAATGGAAATACACGCGCAGCTTGCGACAGAGACAAAGATCTTCTGTGGCTGTGCGACAAGTTTTGGCGACGAGCCAAACTCGAATACGTGCCCTGTTTGCTTAGGTTTACCGGGAGCATTGCCGGTTTTGAACGAACGGGTCGTCGATCTCGCCGCGAAGGCGGCGCTGGCGCTTGGTTTAAATATCAACGAAACTTCCATTTTTTCCCGTAAAAACTATTTTTATCCCGATCTGCCGAAAGGCTACCAAATTTCACAATACGACAAGCCATTCTCAAGCGACGGTAAATTGAAGATTCTTACCGCCGAGCGTGACGAGGGTGGACACGCGAGAAACTGGCAGCCGATGAATATTGGCATCACCCGAATGCACCTTGAGGAAGACGCAGGTAAAAATGTCCACGAAGGCCTTCCTGATACTGATAAATACTCCTATGTGGATCTGAACCGCGCGGGAACACCCCTTGCGGAAATTGTTACCGAGCCCGACTTCCGAACCTCCTGGCAGGCGTACGATTATGTAAATCACGTACGGCGCGTTCTGCAATGGGTTGGGGCAAGCGAAGCCGATATGGAGAAGGGAAATCTGCGTTGCGAGGCAAATGTCTCGGTTCGGAAGGTCGGTGAGACCGAGTTTCGTAACAAATCAGAACTTAAGAATTTGAACTCGGTACGTTTTATGCAAAAGGCGATCGAGTTTGAAATAGACCGGCAAATAAAGGCTCACGAAAACGGTGAAGAGGTATCTCAGGAAACCAGGCTGTGGGACGATAACAAAAACGAAACCCGCGTGATGCGATCGAAAGAAAACGCCGATGATTACAGGTATTTTCCTGAGCCCGACTTGCAGCCGCTAAGGGTTTCGGCTGAGTTTGTCGAAAGATCAAAAAACGAAATGCCGGAGCTTCCGGCCGCGATGATGGAGAGGTTTCAAGACGAATACGGGCTGAACTTTAATGATGCCGCGCAGCTCGTCGCGGAGAAAAATTTGGCCGATTTCTACGAGAAAACGGCTCGCATCTCGGAAAATCCCAAAGCCTCGGCAAACTGGATTCTGACCGAGCTGATGCGGGAACTAAACAACGCCGGAAAGACTCCTTCGAATTCCCCTGTATCACCCGAAAATCTCGCGGAATTGATTAAGTTTATTGACAGCGGAAAAATTAGCGGAAAGCAGGCGAAGGATGTTTTGATCGAAATGTATTCGACGAAGAAGACCGCTGAGGATATTGTCAGCGAACAAGGGCTCGAGCAGATCTCGGATGTTGAAGCGATCGGGAAGCTGGTTGAGGAAGTCATGTCAAACAACTCCGGTCAGGTCGAAGCCTACCGAGGCGGAAATAAAAAATTGCTCGGGTTTTTCGTTGGGCAGATAATGAAAGCGTCTCAGGGAAAAGCGAATCCAAAGGTTGTGAATGAGGTGCTGAGGGACAAGTTATAACAGGTGAGACGATGCGAACCTACGTAATTTCGATAGTAATTCTGCTGCTTTCCACGGTATTCTTGTCGGCCCAGACAAATAAGCCGGAATCAAAGCCCGCTGCGACACCCGACTCACAAGGATCCCAGGCACGAGCAGATGCGCTCGAGCGTCAGCGCGAAGCAAGGCTCGAGCTCCAGCGTCAACAGTCTTACCAGCGGCTTAAGAGTATTCGGATGGGCAATACTTCGCTGAAGAAGCGAGCTAAGGCCTATCGCGATGTGATTTCCCAGTATTACCGAAAACCTAATAAAAAAGAGCTGAAGGCAATTCAGCCAAACACCGACGATTTGGCAAAGAATGCAGCATTTCTGCGCGGGAAAGGCACGGGTATTTTTCGGCTTATTCCTGATGCCGGATGTTCTTCAAGCACGAAGGTACTGGATGTCTCGCCCGAATGTATGAAATATTCGATGCCGGGTGGAGGTGCGTCTTATTCCTTCCGATTCAAAAACTATCGAATCGCAAGATTATCGGATCTTACCTACACCGGGAAGGGACTGATCGCCCGGGGAGTCTTGCTGGAGGCATTGTTTGTCGGTCTTGGCGATATCCCGATCGATCAAATATCTTTGGAAACTCCGGGTGTCAGGTTTCTGAAAAGGATGAAACCGTCACGAACGGTCGAGGAGGCATCCGCGCTTGCACGCGAACTTACCTATGGTACAAAACGCGATGGCTACGTTTACAGTCGTGGGATAATTGCAAAAGAGGGATGGTCGTATGCGTTAAGATCGATCGCATTTCGCGGTAAATGGCTGAATGCCGCTGCAGGAGTTACATATAACGAGTTGGATTTTGATAAGAGAAAAGATGTTATCGTTGCGTTCCGGATTCTTCGGCGGGATTCGGATGGAAGCCTGACCATTCTGTGGAAGCAACTTCAGAGTGTTCGTTCACCCAAGATAAAGATCAAGCCTGCCGATGACGAAAATGATTAAGGGCCGCCGGAAAATGATGTTGTGAGAGTTATAAAGAAATCCTGTGTATTTTTGGTGATAGTTTTGGCGACCGCCGCGGTCTGTAAAACGCAAACGCTCTTCCGTCTAAACGTTCTTAATAAACATGTTAAACCGCTTTATCGATATCCAACTAAAGATGAATTGAGACGGGTCGCGCCCGATTCAGATCTTCAAGCAAAGTATCGCGAGTTTTTAAAGAACCGGGAAACCGGTTTGACCCTGCTCGTTGCAGATTCCGGTTGTTCGGAAAATACCAATGTCATTTCCGCCAGAGCAAACTGTATTAAATATTCGATGCCGGGAGGCGGAAGCTCTTATTCCTTCCGTGTAAGAAATTATCGAATTCCGCGTCTGGCAGACATTACGTTTACGAGGGATAGTTTTCAGGCTACCGGCATATTGCTGCATGGAATTTTTGTTAATCTTGGAAAGATCCCGGTTGAAGAAGTCGGTTTGACCACGCCTGGCCTGGAGACTCTTCGGATGTTTCGTCCGACCGTGGATTACTATCGCGCAAAAAAGACCGACGAGATCCTGAGCCGCGGGTTTTTGCGCAACGGCTTTGCCTATCGAAGGGCCCTGTATATTAAGGAGAGCGATACGTTTGCACTGCGTTCGATCGCCTACCGCGGCAAGCGCTACCGATCAGTCGCCGGGGTAACATACAACGAGTTGGATTTTGATAAAAGGAGAGATGTCATCGTCGTTTTTCGGATAGTCAGGATCGCCGGCGACGGCAAGATAACCTTACTTTGGAGGATCCTTCAAAACAGGAAATCTCCAAAAATGGGGTCTTCGGCAAAAACAAATGCAAGGTGACCGCTCAAGAGGAATGGAGCAAAGCAAATGAAAAAGTCTATATTTATTGTTTTAGGATTGCAGATATTTTACCAGGGCGTGTTTGCCCAGAGTGATGTCCGAACACCTAGCGGAACGCCTTTGCCTAAAACGATCAAAGAGATCCGCGAGCAAAATGTTGAGCGCCGAATGGCGGCAATGCGAATTTTGAGTCAAATGCCCCGACAGCCCAAAACTCAAAAACCGAAAAAGATGTCCGCCAAGGACTTGAAGAAATTTAAGAAGCTTACAAAGCCCAGCAGCGAAGACGCGACGAGGTATAAGGAATTTCTAAAACAAAAGAAAACCGGCATTTTCCGCATAATGCCGGACTTTGATTGCGAGACCGAAAATCTAGTCAAGGCGGGTGGAGATTGTAAGTATTTTATGCCGGGAAGCTGGCTGTATTCTATCAGGAAGAAGAAATATTCGGATTTGGACCTCCACGATCTGGCTTTTAAAAGAAACCGATTGGTCTCGAACAGCCTTCTTACCCAGGGCCTGATGACGTCTTTAGGGGATGTACCTTTGACCGAAATTTCACTCGATCGAAGGGAACTAAGGTTTCTACTTAGTTTTGTTCCCGAGATCGACAAGGAGCTGGCGCGGAATCAATTTACCGAACTATCGAAAGGTATAAAAATAGATGGCGTCCTTTACGCTAACAATTTTGCTGCCGAACTAAATAACACCTATGCCTTACGAGTGATCGCATATAGGTTTAAAGATAGATTTTCTACGCGTTTAAGGGTGGAGAATATTCCCTCGACGCCAAACGGGGCCCGATTTGCAGCGATTCGCTCGGACAAAAGAAGTGATTCCGTGTTTGTGTTTCGCGTTATCAGCAAGGGCGCTGACGGGGGTATCACGATCGTTTGGAAAGAGCTGCAAAAGCAGAAATCGCCTCAGATCGTATTTGAAAAGACCGAAAGACTAAGTGGGTTTAAAGCTAAAAAGGAAGGGAAATGATCGCAGATAGATTTGTTGCGGTCGTCCCGGTTGAGATATTGGGAGAATTTTATGAAAAGCTTTTTTATTTTTTCGTTTCTGATCATATTTGGGATCAATACGATTGATGGGCAGGTGAGAGGCCGGCCCGATTCAACGCCAAAAACGCCTTTGCAGAGCGCTATGGAGCGGTCTGACGATCTTAATCGCCGATCGAAAGTGCTCAACAACGTCGAGAAATTTCCGGTTAAAACGGAGAATGAAAGACGCGTGTTTCTGAAAGCGATAAAACCTTTGTATCGAAAACTGACGAAAGAGGAAATTGCTTTGCTTGCTCCGGCGGATGAAGACAAAGCCAATGCAGAAGCATTCCTCAAGCAGAAGAACACAGGGTTGGTCCGACTTGTAAGCGACAAAGGCTGCGCCCGGAATACAAGGGTCGTGGAAGCTTCTATCGATTGTTCAAGATACTCAATGCCGGGAGCGGGTTCTGCTTATTCCTTTCGGGCTGAGCGGCACCGAATACATCGACTTGCGGACCTGAATTTTAAACGCAACACGTTTCAAGCGCTGGGCACGCTCACCCACGGCATAATGGTCAATCTCGGAGATGTTCCGCTGGATAGAATTGACCTGTCATCGCCGGGAATGAAATATATAACGAAGCTCAAACCGGCGCGGAATATGGCGGCTGCGGGCGATCTGGCGACAAAACTCACCAAGGGTATCAAGAAAGACGGTCATACTTATGCGAGTATCCTGGCGGTAAAACCCGGAAACACATATGTTTTAAGATCGATCGCATATCGAGGCGTTTTGCCCGTAACTGTCGGCGGGATCTCTTACAATGAAATTGACGAATCTCTCGACTTTGATAAGCGGCGTGACGTGATCATTGCATTTCGGACGGTCCGGTTTGCGACGAATGAGTATGTGACGATACTTTGGAAAGAGCTTCGAAATAAAAAGGCGCCGAAGTTGAAGTAAAAACGATGAACTTAGAAAACAAGGTTGCCGTCATTACGGGAGCATCCAAAGGGATCGGGAAAGCGATCGCTGAAACGCTTCTTCATGCGGGCATGACGGTTTTTATTTGCGGCCGCAACAAGGCAGATCTTGATAATGCCATTTCGGATCTTGGCAGGTTTGGAAAGGTAGGCGGCGAGATCTGCGATGTCAGAAGCGAAACCCAGGTAAAGATGATGCTCGATGAATGTTCGCGCCTTTTTGGCGGAATTGACGTTTTGATCAACAATGCCGGGGTCGGGGTTTTCGGGAAGACTGTCGAAAAACTGGATCCGGACGATTTTCGATGGGTTTTGGAAACGAATTTGTTCGGTGTTTTTTATGCGTGTCATTACGCACTTCCATATATTAACAAGCGAGGCGGCGGCTACATAATCAACATCTCTTCGCTTGCCGGACAAAATGCTCACCCAAAAATGGCTGCTTACAACGCATCTAAATTCGGTCTCAATGGCTTTTCTGAGGCATTAATGCAGGAGGTTAGACAAGACGATATCAAGGTGAGTTATATATGTCCCGGATCAGTCAATACCGAGTTTGGGGACGATAAGATTTCTAACGAAAAAGCGTGGCAGCTTCAGCCGGAGGATGTTGCCCAGGCTGTATTGGACCTTCTGAAACACAGGTCAAACAGTCTTCCAAGTAAAGTTGAATTAAGACCCAGTAAGCCGCCGAAAAAATAAATATCAACGCAAAAAAAAGGAAGCGGCATTTCTCCGCTTCCTTACTATCTGATTACACTTTTTTATTCACCTAGAAACTCGTTAACGGTTTTCATCAAGGCTTCCGGTCCAAATGGCTTCGCTATATAGTGCGAGGTTCCGGCCATTTTACCCATTACCTTATCAAAGAAACCGTCCTTGCCGGATATCATAATAACCGGGATATCCTTGGTTTCCTCGTTACCGCGTATAAACTTACAGACCTGATAGCCGTCCATTCGCGGCATGGCGATATCGAGTAAAACAAGGTCAGGAGTAAATTCTTCGAGTACCGCGATCGCGTCCAACCCGTCCACGGCGCAAATTGCTTCATGACCACTCTTTTCAAGTTTTCCAGCGATAAGTTTGCGAATCGTAGCGCTATCGTCAACGACCATGATCTTCTTGCCTTTGACTTCATCCGGGTCATCAGCTTTTCCTTCAATTTCGGCTAAGCGAATCGCGAATGCATCGACCTGCGATAACAATAGTACATCGCCCGGATTAGCCTGGACCGCTTCCTTGAGATATTCAAGCCCCTCGCGATATTTCTTCATGTTTATGTATCCGAGCGCAAGAGATTGCAGCTGTTCGCTGCTGAAAGCCTCAACTTCTTTTTCACCTTCCATCCGCTCGATCGATTCCTCAATGACCCAGTTTTCTCCGAGTGGATTGGAAAAGAGCAGTTCGATATCCGAAAAAGACAGAACGGCATGGCAATCGCCGCAATTCATTGAATTAATCTCATTCTCCGCGCTGCAGAAAGGACACTCCAGAACACTTTTCGGAACATCCTGGGACGCATCAGAAACGTCTTCTTCCCACTCACTCGCATTCATTTCAAGATCTTCGGCTTCGGAGTGATCTTCGTCCTGCTCCTCAAACATCTCCTCTGATGTCTCTTCGTCAACCGACTCAATGCTTTCAAAGGAAGCAGGCTTTTGTATCGGCTCGAGGTCGATATCGCCTGACCCATTCGACTCGTTCTCATCGGAATAATCTTCCGAATAGAGATCTTCCGGCTCTTCGGTCGAAACATCTTCCAGGTCTGATTTATTGAACATGACGGTCTCGACTTCAGTATCTTCGTCAAGGTCCGAATTGTTGAATACGACGGTCTCAACCTCAGGCTCTTCTTCCGAAGCAGCAACTTCATCCATATACTTGCCAAGATCCGGTGAAGAATTTGATGGATCAAGGGATTCCAGTTTTCCGTTCACCTCATCCACCCAATCTTCGATGTTCAGCTCATCGGAAAGATCGGCAGTGTTGTTAAACTGGGAATCGTCGGAATCTTCGTCAGGAATTTCTTCTTCCGGCATATCCTTCGCTGCAAGCGATTCGTCCGAATTAATTTTCTCAACAATCGACTTCAAAGACGCAAGATTTGCCTTTGCGAGTTGGTTCTCAGGGTTTATCTCCAACACCTTTTCAAAGCAAACGATCTGCTCATCGAAAGGATCAGTCAAATGCGCTTTTAGCAGCCATGCTTCTTCATGATCAGCATCGTGCTTCATCGCATCTTCAACAAACTCGCGTGCCTCTTCACGATTACCGGCTGCTGCGGCTTTATTAGCTTTTCCGAGGATCGAATCAACAAGTTCGGCTTCCGCGAGTCTCATCGCCTCCCACGCCTTTTCGTTTTCAGGGTTTATGTTTAAAACTTTTTCCAAATAGGATTTTTTCTCGTGGAAAGAATCGGCGAGCTGGGCCTTTAACAGCCAGGCATCTTCATTTTCCGGTTCGATGATAAATACATTCTGCAGGATCTCGTGGGCTTTATTGCGCCTGCCTGCGTCTAATACATCATTTGCTGCCGACAGCAATTCATCGAGTTTGCCTTTTTCGACGACCGATAAGGCTTCCTTCGCTTCAACGTTTTCAGGGTTGATCTCAAGAACGCGTCCCAGGAAATAAGATTTCTCATCGAGGGATTCGCTGAGCTCGGATTTCAGATACCATGCATCCTCAAGCTGGGAATCATATTCGATCGAGCTATCCAGAAGCTTTGCAGCTTCTTCCCTGGAGTCGTTTGAGAGAGCCG
>JABDJV010000311.1 GCA_013003295.1 Pyrinomonadaceae bacterium
CTTCTCGTGATCGACGCCGCCGAGGGTGTGACCAACCTTGACGCCAGTATTGCGGGCTATGCACTTGAATCGGGTTGCAGTATAATTGTCGCGATTAATAAGTGGGATCTGATCGAGGATAAGGATACCGGAACCGTAAGCGAGTTTGAGCGGAGATTTCACGATAAATTGAAGTTTTTGGATTGGGCGCCGGTCACAACAGTTTCAGCCTTGTCGGGCCAAAGAATAATTAAGATATTACCGATCGTGGAAAAGGCCTTTGAAGCACGAAGCATCAGGGTGTCGACCTCTAAACTCAACGATTTTTTCAAAGAGACTGTAATGCAGCCAAAAGGCGGCGGCGGTGTCGCCCCCGGAAGGGGAGGACGGGCCAGTCTCAACGTAAAATATATTACCCAAGCGGGAATAAGGCCCCCTTTATTTATTTTATTTACCTCAGGCGGCGGAAAAGCCGGACTTCATTTTTCATATTTGCGATATATTGAAAATTGTCTGCGCGAGGAATTTGAGTTTTTTGCGACTCCGGTAAGGATCGTTGAAAGACATCGGGGTAAAAAAGGTGGTAAGCGGTAAGTTTTAAGTGGTAAGTTTGATCGGGTGGGGTGAATGAAGGAAAGTATTTTGCGCCAAAAGTCATACAGCTTTGCTTACCGCTTACCGTTTGCCACTGTAAGAATTTATGGAAATCTTACTATTAACATTAAGATTATTTCTTTTCGGTATTTTCGCCCTGGCCGGTATCGGAAAGCTTTACGATCTTGAAGGCTCAAAGAAAGCGGTTGAGAGCTTTGGCGTCCCGGCGAGTCTGTCCAAGGTGTTTGGCGTTCTTCTGCCGATCGCCGAGATCGCGGTAGCGATTAGCTTTCTTTTTGTTCAAACCTCTTGGTTTGGAGCGATCGGCGGAGCGGCTTTGTTAACTGTATTTCTGGCTGGAATGCTCTGGCAAATGTGGCAGGGAAACGCACCGGATTGTCACTGTTTCGGACAGATCCACAGCGAACCGGTCAGCAAAAAAAGCCTTTTGCGAAACGCGGCTTTTATCGTGCCGGCGATTTTTCTTATTATAAGCGGCACGGGAAATCAGGGGCTGGATATTCTGAGTAGTTCAAACAATTTTTCGGAAGCAAATGCTATGCAGATAATATTAGGTTTGGCAGTAATCGGGTTTTTGGCAGCTATCGTTTTCTTTTTGAAGAAGATATCGGAGCAGCAAACACAGATAATGAGGCGCATCGAGGTTCTCGAACTTCTTTCGCACGAAGGAGGAAAAGAGGTTGAGCGCGACGACGTGAGTGATCCGGCACACGGTTTGCCGATCGGCTCATTGGTCCCGGCGTTTGAATTACCGAATATGGCCGGCGAGAATACTTCGCATGAAAATATCCTTCCAAGCGATAATCCGACTTTACTTTTCTTTGTGAGCCCGAGCTGTAACCCGTGTGAGGCTTTGATACCAGACTTCCAAAAGTGGCAAAAGGATCTTGGAATGCGGGTAAATTTTGCCTTTGTGAGCTCCGGAAAAGTGAAGGACAACAAAGAGAAATTTGGACAGCCGGGATTTGAGAATCTATATATTCAAGAGGAAAACGAGATCTCAGAGCTCTTTGGGGCCGAGTGGACCCCAACTGCGATTCTTGTTAACGCTGACCGGACCCTGGCAAGCCGGCCGGCGGCAGGCGACACTGCGATCAAGGAGCTGGTAGAGCAATTGGCTGATGAGAAATTGGGCGGCGGGCCGATCTATCTTACAAATGGACATGGCGGAAAGGTGGGTGAAAAAGCACCCGAGTTTGCTCTTGAAGATCTTGAAGGAAATGAGATCTCGTCCGAGATCTTTAACAAAGGTAAGACATTGGTGACGTATTGGAGCACGGGCTGTCCTCACTGCGTGAATATGTTGGAAGATCTGCGCGATTGGGATAACTCAAAGGAAGCCGATGACTTAAACCTTCTTGTGATCTCAAGCGGTGATGCGGAGAACCATGAGGATATGGGGCTAAAATCTCCGATCGTCATAGACAACGAGCACGAGGTTGGGCCGGGTTTTGGAATGTCCGGAACTCCATCGGCAGTTTTGGTTAATGAAGAGGGAAAAATTGTTTCCGAAACTGCGGTTGGCTCGCACCAGATATGGTCTCTGCTTGGTAAGAAGAAATAAATGAAACCGATCAATTGGGAAATATCTGCGCAGGATGGCAAAGCGCGAACCGGCAGGATCAAAACAAGGCGCTCAGAAATTGAGACGCCTGTTTTTATGCCCGTTGGAACGCAAGGAACGCTGAAAGGCGTACGTTTCGAATGGCTCGAGGATGAAATGGATGCGCGCATCATCCTCGGAAATACCTACCATCTATGGCTGCGCCCGGGAACTGAGATCATACGAAAGCTTGGCGGCTTGCATAAATTCTCGTCGTGGAATCGCTCGCTCTTGACGGATTCGGGCGGGTTCCAGGTGTTTTCACTCAGCGATCGCCTGAAGCTGAATGAGGATGGGGTCGAATTTCGATCGCATATTGACGGGACTAAAATGTTTATGTCGCCGGAAGTTTCGATGGAAGTTCAGGCCGCGCTTGGTGCTGAGATCGCGATGGTTTTTGATGAATGCCCGCCTGGGGATGCCGGGCACGAGGCGACGAAAAAGAGTTTGGAGCTGACTGCTCGTTGGGCTCTTAGGTCAAAGGAGAGGTTTGGCGAATTGCAGGATCAAGGAATGGACACGGGGTTTGTTGATCGCGCCATTGACCACCCCGGTGCTGAAGCACCACCCCTCCTTCGGAAGGAGGGGAGTCGTAGTGAACTGAGCGGCAGGCAGGCCTTATTCGGCATAATACAAGGGGCCGGGCATCTTGACCTGCGTGAAGAGAGTCTTAACAGAACGGTTGATATTGGCTTTGATGGGTATGCGATCGGCGGTTTGAGTGTTGGGGAAGAGAAGTCTGTAATGTACGAAGTGCTGGATTTTCTTGCACACAAAATTCCGCTTGATTCACCGAGATATCTGATGGGGGTCGGAACACCGGAAGATCTGATTGAAGCAGTCTATCAAGGGATAGATATGTTTGATTGTGTTATGCCGACGCGAAACGGCAGAACGGGAGGAGCCTTTACATCGCGAGGGAAGATAAATATTCGTAATGCAAAGTTTGCCGCCGACGCACGGCCGCTTGATGAGGACTGCGATTGTTCCGTTTGCAGCCGGTATTCGCGGGGTTATTTGAGGCATCTATATTTGGCAAAGGAAATGTTGGCTGCAACGATGATCTCCCATCACAATTTGTCATATTTCTTGGGATTAATGAAAGAAATCCGCGCCGCGATCTCGGATGGAGATTATGACACCTTCAGAAAGGATCGCCTTTCCGCTCTTGCGGCCGGATGATATCTCGATGCGGCATTTGAATAATTTGATTCTTTCCGTCTCTGGCTTTGACGTTTAGATGCAGTATTTTAATATGTTTTCCGGGTCAAAAGTATCATTTTAGGTTTCGCTATTGTGCACACTTCATTTATAATTACCGTTTTGCATAGTTGGATAAGAAATAAATGAACATTTTTATATTATTTTTTCAGGGAGGCGGTGGAAGCCTTGTTTCGTTGTTACTCCCTTTTCTTCTAATTGGCGGAATCTTTTACTTTCTGGTGATAATGCCGCAGCGCAGACAGCAGAAGGAGCTGAAGGAGTTGATCGAAAGCCTTAAAAGCGGAGATGAGGTAGTTACCAACGGCGGAATTATCGGGAAGGTTCTTGAAGTTAGAGAATCTAGCCTAATTATTCGAAGCGCTGACAAGTCAAACATGGAAATCGGAAAAAGTGCTGTCGTCGGGAAACGAGCTGAAACCGAGAAGAAATAATAATAGGTTATACAAAGATGAAAAACAGCAGTTTGTGGATTAGGACAGCAATTATTATCGCGGTTACCGTGTTCGGCGTATTCCTCGTGATCGGTCCGCGGGGTTCGATCTCGTCTAAAGATTTTACCTGGAGCGGTATCAAAGGTAACCTCGCCGAAAATATTAATCTTGGCCTTGATCTCAAAGGCGGCTCGCATTTGGTAATGCGGGTTAAGCTGGAAGAATATTTGCAGAAGCTCACTCAGGAGAACCAAAACGCGGCTTTCATTGCAGCGACCGATGCAAAGCTACCAGTAAAAGACAGCTCTTTTGTCGCGGAGGACCGAACGTACGAGATCGTCCTCAATATGACCGACGCATCGAAGGCGGGAGAGATCATTGAAGCTGTAAAGCAAAAGGTCGACCTTGTGAATTGGAACGAATCGGTGAGCGGAGATACGATCACCTGGTCCCTGCCGTCAACAGCGCAAACGATTTTAAAGGAACAAGCGACGGAGCAGGCGCTTCAGATCATCGATAGCCGGATTAATGCTTTTGGTGTGAAAGAGCCGACTCTGCAGCGTCGCGGAACCAGCGATTCCGGCGAGATCCTGCTCCAGATGCCGGGCGTCGATGATCCCGAGCGGGTGAAAAAATTGATCGGTGCTGATTCGAATCTGTCCTTGATGAAGGTTGTGAGTCCGCCCAATCCCACGCCGGCTCAAACATACCCGACAAAAGAAGCCGCCCTTGAAACTATCGGAGGAAAGGAAACGCCGACACGGGCAGTGTATGAACTGACTGAGCGCGACGATTCGACGACGACAGACGATCAAAACGCCCCGAAACAGTGGATCGTGGTTGAGAAGCCCCCGATCATAGAAGGCAACGAATTGAGGGATGCATCTGCGGTTACGACGACCGGAAACGCCAATGATTACCAGATCTCGTTTCAATTAAAACCCAATGGCGCCCAAAAATTTGGCGAATGGACGGGGAAAAACATAAACAACTATATGGCGGTCGTTTTAAACGAGAAGGCCAAATCCGTTGCGTTTATCAGGTCGCAGATATTTGACAGCGGACAGATCGACGGCAATTTTACGAAGGAATCAGGAGAGGATCTGGCGCTTACATTAAAATCCGGGGCGCTTCCGACAAAAATTGAATACCTTGAAGAAAGAACCGTAGGGCCTAGTTTAGGCGCTGACTCGATTCGGGCGGGACTGAGGGCATCAATAGGCGGCTTGATATTTATCGTTCTGTTCATGCTCTTTTATTATCGCGGCTCCGGCATCAATGCGGTTATTGCTTTGACGCTGAACATGATACTTACGATGGCAGCACTGATCGTTCTTGACTCGACGCTGACCTTGCCTGGTATGGCCGGCCTGATACTCGGAATCGGAATGGCGGTTGATTCAAACGTACTTATCTTTGAGCGTATGCGCGAGGAAATCCGTGCGGGCAAGAAGATCAAGGAAGCGATTCAACTCGGTTTTGACCGTGCCTGGCTGACAATTATCGATTCGCACGTAACAACGATCATTGCAGGTGTGATCCTTTATCTTTATGGCTCCGGACCGATACGCGGTTTTGCAGTGACGCTTATACTCGGATTGCTTATAAATTTATTCTCGGCGGTTTTTGTTTCACGTACCATATTCTTATGGCTGCTAGAGAAAAATCCGAACATGAAAAAGCTCTCGGTTTAATTCAACGGTTTTTTTCATTTATTACATATTTTGAAAGTTATTATTTAAGAAATGTTTGATTTGTTTTCCAACATAAATGTTGACTGGATGGGGATTCGCCGTCCACTTATTGCGGTATCGATCGCGCTTCTTCTGGCCGGTTTAATTTCGGCGGTTGGTCGGCAACTAACGCCGGGCGGAACGGACGCTTTTAATCTTGGGGTTGATTTCCAGGGTGGTACGGTTATCACGGCTAAGTTTAAGGGTGGAAATCCTACTGATGATGAAATCCGGTCGGCGCTTCAAGGCGTTGGGCTAAATGAATCGGTGATTCAGGCCTCCCTTGATAAAACGGACGAAGTCTTGATCAAGATCCCTCTGCTCGAAGGCGAGAAAGCAAAAGCATCGGAAAAATCAGCGGCAGATGAAGCTTCCAAAGCTGAGGAAAAGGCCGAAGGTGATTCAGACGGAAAGTCAGACGAGAAAACTGAGGCAAATGCTAATTCAAACACGGCCGAAGAAGCAGAGTCTGAAGCTGAAGATTCGAACCAGGTCAGCCAAGGGCGCAGTCTTGTCAAGAAAGCACTCGATACGTTTGGCAAAGAGGCCCCTCCTTCGGTTGCGTTGGCGGACGCAGGAGACGCGAAATATAAGATCGTCGGTACCGATTCGGTAGGGCCTGTCGCGGGTGAGAAGCTTCGGAATCAAGCTGTTCTCGCGACCGTTCTGGGTATGGTCGGGATACTGTTGTTTATTGCATTTCGATATGATTGGACCTATGCCGCAGGTGCTGTGATCGCGGTGTTTCACGATGTTCTGATCACTCTTGCCTGCTTTACAATGTTTCAGTGGGAGATCAGCCTGACTGTGTTGGCGGCGCTCCTCACGCTTGTCGGTTTCTCGGTAAACGACTCGATCGTCATTTTTGACCGCATTCGTGAAAATCTGACGCTTGACCGAAAAAGCTCTATCTACGAAATAACAAACAACTCTATAAACCAAACGATGTCGCGCACGATCGTTACGAACGGACTGGTCTTTCTCGCGGTATTGGCGCTGGTGCTCTTTGGCGGCGAGGTTTTGAGGGGCTTTTCGCTCGCGCTTTTTGTTGGAGCGATCACCGGAACCTATTCGACTGTTGCGATTGCCAGCCCGATTGCCATTTGGTGGCAGAGTAAGCTTGGCGAAGCGAAGATGAAGCAGGCAGCGGTGGAAAAAGAACAGAAGCTTGCGTCTGCGGCCAGGCGTTCGGTTACGCGGAGACCGGTTTCCAAGTAGCGCGCCCTCTCCGTAAACTCTTGAAATCATATGTAGTTAAAATCGCTAAATATGATTCTGGTACGAAATTTTGAAGGCGATTGAAAATTGCTTATTAAACTGCCGCGAGCAACTTTAAGCCGAAGCCTGTAACGGGCGGATTGAATCAGGATTTAAAAAATTGAGTAGTTAGTTTTTTTTCTTGACTTTCGGCGTTTTAGTCTTTAGACTTCAAAACGTTGCTGGTCAATTAAATATTTCTACAAAAACGTTATCCAAATTGCTAGACGAATTCGGAAACGAAGATGCTTTTGTAATTTAAAGATCGGTACATCTGTGTCCCGCATTGAATGTAAAGATTACATATGGTGTTAGTTATTGATACTCTGTCGAAACGATTTAGTTTACAGACGGAAAATTGGCATCTTTGTATTTATTATGTTGAGCGTTTGATATCGGGAATACGGATAAAAGTTTAAGACCCTTAACCTGATTTGGCACCGGTATAGAGGGAGGAACAAAACTATGTTAGATCAATTAGTTGAATCAAGGAACACAGGTTCTGAGAACAGAAGGAGAGGCGGATTTCTTGTAACCGTCGGAGTCCTTATATTCTCGTTAGCGATAATTGGATTGTTATCCAGCCTTTTCGCGCAAAACCTAACGGTTGGCGGAGATGGTCTTGAGCTTTCTACTCTGATTGCGCCCGTGCCGCTTCCTGAGGAAGCGCCGCCGCCGCCGGATGAGCCGGAGCCTGAAAAGAAAGTTAAGCAAGATGACCCGAAAGTTGACGTTCGCAAACAAATTATCGCAAATATCAACGAGTCGCCGACAAAACCGCCGAAAGAGATCAAGGTCACAAAGGCAGACATCCCGGCAAGACGATTGGGCAGGACGACAGTTATCGGTACGAGCAACTCTGACGGCGCAGCGGCCTCGAGCGGTCCGACGAGAACCGTTTCAGGTGATGGAGGAGGCGGTATTGCCACGACAACGGTAGTCGCGACTCCGGAGCCGAAAAAAGCCGCACCGCCGCCGCCACCGCCACCACCGCCAAAACCAACACCAAAACCTGTTCCGAAGCGAATTTCGGGCGGAGTTGTGAACGGTAAGGCGATCAGCTTGCCAAAACCGCCGTATCCCGCAGCTGCAAGGGCAGTTAGGGCAGCAGGCTCGGTCAGCGTCTCAGTGGTTATAAGTAAAACAGGAAGTGTTATGTCAGCAAGCGCAAGCGGCGGACATCCGTTGCTTCGGGCAGCAGCAGTTTCGGCAGCTCGTCGGGCGAGATTCAGACCGACCATGTTGTCGGGACAGCCGGTTGAGGTTTCCGGAGTAATCGTTTACAACTTTAGACCCTAAATTATATAAATTTAGTCCCGCGAGATTGAGGATGATCGACCTCGCGGGAAAGTTTTACCCACGTATCGCAATTATATTTTTGATTTTATTGGAGGAAAAACAATGACATTTTTAGTTAATCTTTTAGGCTTCTTCTTGTTCTTCGCGGAGGAAGGTGGAGAGAAATTTGAGTTTGGTATGTATAAGATTGCAAGTGAGCTGACCATTCCGGGTTGGGTCGTTATCGCAATTCTCTTACTGCAGTCCATTTACCTGATCGCTATCGGAATCGAAAGATTTTTGACCTACAGCAAAGCTAAGCAGCAATCGCGTGAATACGCGCCGAAAGTTGCACAGGCATTGAAAAACAGCAATATTGACGAAGCGATCAATATTAGCGATAAGCATAAAGATTCGCACCTGGCAATGGTGGTTTCGTCGGGTTTGAAAGAGTTCAACGCTCATCAAGGCGATGGAGCTATTTCGGCAGACGAAATGGAAGCCTCGAAGCGATCGCTTGAACGTGCAATTGCGGTTAAAACAGCTGAGTTAAAACGCGGTTTGGCCGGGTTGGCTACTATCGGATCGACTGCTCCGTTTGTGGGTTTGTTTGGAACCGTTGTAGGAATTCTTCACGCGTTTGTTAAGTTGGCTGAAAGTGAAACAGCAGGGATCGGCGCCGTTGGTGGAGCTATTGCTGAGGCACTTGTTGCAACGGCTTTCGGTATCGGAGTTGCGGTGCCGGCGGTGTGGCTATTTAACTATTTCACGAATAAAGTTACGAGTTTTGGCGTAGAAATGGAAAACTCTGCATCTGAGCTTATCGACTACTTTATTAAGCAGCGAACAAAGCGTATTGAGAGTTAACGAGCCTTTTTCATTATTAGGTAAGGAGAGAGTTCTATGGGAATGGCAGTCGGTGGAGCCGACGAATATAATTCTGAAATTAACGTAACGCCGATGGTGGACGTAATGCTGGTGCTATTGATCATCTTTATGATCGTTACGCCGCTACTCCAGCAGGGGGTTACTGTTGATCTTCCGAAAAACACTTTGGCGGCGGTTGAAGACGAGGATATCGCGAAAGATACTTCTGTAGTAGTATCGATTCCCGATAATAACCAGTTCTTTATTGGTAAAGATGCCTATCCGCTCGAGGCTTTGGGCGAAAAGATCAGAGCTAAGATGGAAGGCAAGGCAGCCAAGAAGAGGATCGTTTATATCAAAAGCGGAATCAATGTGGACTATGGAACCGTCGTTGAGGCGATTGACACGATTCGGAAGCAAGATATAGACAAAGTGGGTTTGGTTGCTGATAAGAAGAAGGAAATTAAAGAAGAATAGATGATCAGATTCACATCGGTGAATCTGAATTATGGGAGTAAGAAGCTATGGGAATGTCATCCGGACGCGCCGCGGAAGGAGCAACACCGAACATTAATGTAACACCACTGATTGACGTGTTATTGGTATTGCTGATTATCTTTATGATCATTTCGCCGCTGAAGCCAAGTCGCTTTGAAGCGAAGGTGCCGGCGGAACCGAAAGACGAAGACAAACAGGTGGATATCAAGCCAAATCCGCTTACACTCGTTATTTCGATCGATAAAAACAACGGTAACGTAAAATTGAATGAGGATTCAGCAGGCAATTCTACCGATACGGCACCATTGACCGACCGCCTGACTACAATTTTCAGGGAAAGGACAAACGAGGGTGTTTTCCGGCAAGGCACCAACGAGATCGAAAAAACTGTGTTTGTAAAAGCTCCAAAAGGAATTAAATATGGAGAGGTGGTCAAGGTGATCGATGGTGCTAAGTTGGCTGGGGCACAGCCAATCGGTTTGCAGATCGATGATTTGGCTGAATAACAATACGAATAGTTGCTTTTTATGACAGAAATTAGGACACACGTGGCTTGATTTCTGTTATTGATTAAAAGCGTAAATATGGAGTTGAAAATGAGAATGTCTCGTTTTAAGAAATTAAGTATATTTTTACTGGTGGCACTTTTCGCGGTTGCCAGTTCGGGTTGCGGCTTTTACACAAGAGTAATGACCCAAAAAAACCTTGTTGACGGCGCCGCTGCTTACAACGAGAGAAAGTTTGACGAAGCGATCGAAAGATTTGAACGTGCCGTCTCTTACGACCCCGATTTAACCTCGGTAGAAGCTAACACTGCTCAGTTATTC
>JABDJV010000345.1 GCA_013003295.1 Pyrinomonadaceae bacterium
GATCATCATAAAACTCATTTGATAACCATGACGGTTCGACCGCTTGATCTCCTCCGTCAATCGTTCCTCAAGGTAACGCCGGTTCAGCAGGCCGGTTAAGGCGTCTGTTACAGAAAGCTGCTCAAATTCTCCGGCAAGCAGTTTCAGATTAGCGCGGTCGATTGCGATCGCGATCTGCGGCCCAATTGAATTTAAGAGCTGCAGGTCAAAATTGTTGTAGACACCGCCGTCGACCTTATCAGCCACGTTCAAAACACCAATTTTTCGATTACCGATCGTCAACGGATAGCAGATAAATGATTGCGACTTGTATTTCCAGTTTGTCGGAGCCGGTGTGATGCCAAGCTTTCCTATGTCCGGAACTACAAGAGCTTTTCCGCTATTCCAAACGGTCCGGGCAATTCTCTGGCCAATGTTTTTTCGGTCCTGCTTGATAAAATCTGCTTTTGGCCCGATCGCTGCCTTCACTTTCAAATTCTCATCTTCTTCGTCATAGACGAGAAGCGAGCCGCGTTCAGCTCCTAATAGCTCCGCTGTGTTCTGCATTAATCTGACCCAGAAATCTTCGCTATCGATCATTTTTAGGCCTTCGTTAAACTTCTGAAGCGTAAGATCAAGCCACGAGCGCCGCGAGATTTCATCGCGAAGGCGGAGGATCTCCAGCTCAGGCGCGATGGTCTCACAAAATCTTGAAATATGTCTTCGTAAATTCGGGTCATCAGCTTTCTCGCCGATTACCAGTGCGCTCCTGACGTCACCGCCGACAAGAATCGGAAATAGCCTTACTGCCTGGGAATCGTCTCCATCATGACCGCCCCGATCTTTTAATTCGATAGAAGATTCTTTCTGAAAAAGCGACGTCAATTTTTTATCATCCGTCGGGAGGCTAATCTTTATCTTCTGCGACTTCAATACCCCGGAAGCGATCGTCGTTTCAAGCTGATTGTTGTTGTTTTCAAGCCAGGCCATCGAAGAAATTCCATAGCGCTTATTAACAAACTTCAATACCGAAAGACTCGCCTGTTTATATGTCATTCCCAGCATCGAGCTAAAGAATGATCGCCATGCAGCAACTTCTTTGGCATCCCTACTGCTTTTAGCCGCGAGATTTTTGTTCAGCTCGGGATCTGCAGCCGGCCCTTTACTAAGGTCTTTGGCCAGTCCTGCAAATTTTTCTTTCGGGGCGGCCTTGCCTCGATGATCTTCCGCCTTTTCGATCGGTTTCAGGTCCTTCGCCGTCGCTTTCGAATTAATTTGCTGCTTTTTGGCAGAATGCAGGGCTTCTCTTTCAGATTTCGAGAGATTTGCGAGCCGTTTCCCAAGAGTCTCAATATTTCTTGACGAGCTTGTCATCAAGACATTCTCAAACAGATCTATTGGAGGTAATCCCTGCCAATCGCCCTTTATCGATCTTTCAGTAGCAGCACGGTAATCTTCCGTCCTGGTAAATGCCCTTCCGGTGATCGCCACAAACTTTTTACCCTTGTCTTCACAAACCGGAACCGCGATGCACTCGAGACCCGCGTGACACTTGTACTTGAGGGGCTTTTTTGATTCGACGACGTGTTTATAAACCTTCCCGCAATAACGGTCGCATTCGGGCGCAAACTTTTCGGAAGAGCTTAAAACCTTACAAATCGAATTGTTGTTCGATTCGATATTTCCATAAAGCCCCTCTTTTTCTGCGATGACCACTGCCAAACCGTTTTTATCGGCCAATTCATTTTGAATCTGCCTCCACGGTTTGGTGTTTTTTTGTTTTTTGGCACTCATAAATATACTTTCAAAATCTCTTCCAAATATTCTGCTAAAACACCCTCTTTATTGGGGATAAGTGGGTCAACTAGTAGCTAAAAACTCTTAATAAGCGGTCTATTTCAAATAATTATGGCACAGTTCTGAGATCATTCGCCATTGGACCTCTAAAATCAAGAAAACATTTGACTTAAAATCGCAACGCAGGATAGGCAATGGCGATGTTTTCCTGCAATCGTAGCGCAAAAAAGCAAAAAAGGGAGATGAATCGATCATCTCCCTCTCTCTAATTATGTGGCTGCGGTTCAGCCCGCGACCTCTTCTATATTTGGATTGTCCGCATCGATCCTTATACATGACGAGTAATGCCGCGGCTTTATTTCAACTAGCTTTGGTTCGGTCGTCTTGCAATCATCGATCGCATACGGGCAGCGTGTATGAAAATGACAACCCGTCGGCGGATTAATCGGGGAAGGAACATCCCCCGTCAAGATCACGCGCCTCCGTTCGGCCTCGATCTCCGGATCAGGTACGGGAACGGCCGAAATCAGCGCCTTTGAATAGGGATGAAGCGGCTCAGAGTAAATATCTTTCCCCTCTGCCAGCTCGACGATCTCTCCTAAATACATTACCGCAACCCGGTCCGATACATGCCGGACCGCCCGCAGATCATGAGAAATAAACAAATAAGTCAGATTCTTTTCCTTCTGGAGTTCGTTCATCAGGTTCATGATCTGAGCCTGAATCGAAACATCTAAAGCAGATATCGGTTCGTCGGCGACAATAAATTCAGGATCAAGAGCAAGGGCCCGTGCAATCCCGATCCTCTGTCGCTGCCCGCCGGAAAATTCATGTGGATACCGTTTTATGAAGCGTCGGCTCAATCCCACCGTTTCCATCAGATCCTGGACCATTTTCTCGACCGATTTACCATCGGCCAATCCAAAGTTTCGAATCGGCTCGCCAATTATATTTCCGACTGTCATCCGGGGATTAAGCGAAGCATATGGGTCCTGAAAGATCATCTGAAGATGTTTTCTCTGCTCGCGCATATCCGAATCACGCAAATGTGCAATGTCCTTTCCTCTATACATCGCCCTTCCGCCGGTGATCGGGGTCAAGCGCAAAAGAGCTTTTCCAAGAGTAGATTTTCCGCAGCCGGATTCGCCAACGAGCCCGAGCGTTTCTCCTTCTTTGATATCAAAAGTTACCCCATCAACTGCCTTTACGATTCGTTTTTCACCACTTCCACCAGTGATCTTGTCAAAAAAACCGCCGCCGCCGAGATCAAAATACACTTTGAGATCCTCAAGAGAGATTAGGTTATTACCGTTTGTTTCTGACATATGATCTATGCGTTTCCTCCCGCTGACTCGGCATGTACTTCCTTAGCAAAATGGCAAAGCGAATGATGATTCTCGTTGATCTGCACAAACGGGGGGAATTCCTGCGTACAAATTTCTTCTGTTCGCTCACAACGTTCGGCAAATGGGCAACCCGGAGGAAGATTGGCGACATCAGGCGGCAGCCCCGGAATTTGGTATAGATCCTCACCCTCCTCATGGGCCGGATCGGGCACAGACTTAAGAAGCCCTTTGGTATAAGGATTTGCAGGATTCTTGAAAAGCTCACCGGTTGGAGCAGATTCGAAAACCTTACCTGCATACATCACAATGATCTTATCAGTCATACCGGCAACCACACCGAGATCATGGGTGATAAATATAACGCTTGTTCCCTGTTCGGATTTCAGTTCCTTGATCAATTCGAGGATTTGGGCCTGAATCGTGACGTCCAAAGCCGTTGTTGGTTCATCGGCGATCAGCAGCTCGGGCTTACAACTCAGTGCCATCGCGATCATTACGCGTTGGCGCATTCCACCCGAGAATTCGTGCGGGTAGTTATCAACCCTTTTTTCGGGGGCCGGAATTCCAACCGTTCTCAGCATATCGACCGCATGATCATAAGCTTCCCGCTTGGAGTGGCCGAGATGGAGCTGAGTTACCTCCATCAACTGCGTTGAGATCTTTAAGAAAGGATTGAGCGACGTCATCGGATCCTGAAAGATCATCGCCATACGCTTACCGCGCAAGTGACGAACCTCTTCCATCGGAAGGGTGCGCACGTCGATCCCGTCGAAAACTATGTCCCCGTTAACGATCTTTCCCGGCGGCTCCGGGATCAAACGCATAACCGATAGGTTTGTTACCGATTTCCCGCTTCCCGATTCGCCAACGATCCCGAGCGTCTCACCCTTCTTCAGCTCAAACGAAATACCGTCGACCGCCTTTACGATGCCGTCTTCCGTCTGAAAATAGGTTTTCAGGTCATTGACCGATAAAATTGTTCCGTTTTGATTGCTCATCTATTATTCCCTGCATTCGCGCATACCGTTCTTTTCGACAATATCTATAACCGTGATTACTTTTCTTCCTCTATAGGTGTTGTAATAGAATTCGATCCCGCGAAACTGCAAACCCGTTCTTGGTTTACCGTATTTTTTGCGGGCCTCGCTTACCGTACTTTTACTTAAAACCAATCCTTTTGCCGTTTTTACGCGAGCCGGCGACCGAAGCTCAATGTCGAATATTTCCTGCTTCCTGTCTTTTTGGCAGTAGTAGAACGACATCCCGTTTTTATATCTCATTTGGGCCGAATAACGTCCATGTTTTTTGGTGGTGAAATCGCGGCCATATTTTCGAATTACATCGGCCCGGGTCGATATCCCAACGCGGATCCCGTCTATACCAACGCCTGCTTTGGCGATCTTATAAACAACCTTTCTCTTCTGTGCTTCCGCAGTCAACGAAAATCCTGCAATCAGCAAAATCGTCAACGATAAAATAGTCTTTTTCATTTTTTTCTAGAATTTTCTGGTTTGTGGGTCGAGCGCATCGCGCACTCCGTCACCCAGGAAATTTAATGAAAACAGGGTCAAAGCCATAGTTACCCCTGGAAAAATGAGCTGCCATGGAAAAATGGCGATATTCTTGATCCCGTCGGATGCAAGACTTCCCCAGGAGGCATAGGGCGCCTGAACCCCCATCCCCAAAAAAGATAGAAATGCTTCTGTAAGCATAATTGAAGGCACGGTCAGCGTTGCATAGACGATAACCGGGCCGAGCGCGTTGGGGACAAGATGCTTAAA
>JABDJV010000379.1 GCA_013003295.1 Pyrinomonadaceae bacterium
TCTATATTGCCCAGCCGCCGCTGTACAAAGTAAAACGCGGTAAAAAGGAGCAGTACATTAAGGACGAGGCCGGGATGTTTGCCTATCTGATGAGCCAGGCGACGAGGAGTCTGAAGGTTACCTCAAATGGAAATATTATCAGCGGCAAAGAGCTTACAAGGGCACTTGAGCGCACCGTCGACTACAAAAGATTTTCCGGGCGTATGACCCGCCGTTTGGGAAATGATGAAGAACTGCGCGATGTGATTCTGGAATCTCTGGCGGGCAAGCAAGGTGTTTTGACAAAAGAAGGCGTGAGGCTTCGAAAAGTGTTCGCCGAAGAGGAATTGATCGGACAAGTCGAAGCCGCAATTATGGATGCCGGCTATGAAACGAGCTTGATCCCTGATGAGGAGCACGGACTCAGCGAGATCGATATCAGTTTAAAAACGGGAGGGTCAGTTCTGCTCGATTGGGATCTCGGAAGTTATGTGGAATTCCAAAAATCGCTTAAGCTAAAAGCAGAACTGGAAGAGACGTTTCCGTCACCCTTTACACTGACGAAAAAGGACGAAACCATTGAGATCGGAAGCCGGGTCGAGCTTCTGGATGAGGTGATCTCGGCGGCTAAGAAGGAGATCGGTATTCAGCGCTACAAGGGATTGGGCGAGATGAATCCCGAGCAGCTCTGGGAAACGACGATGGATCCGGAGGGACGAACGCTGCTCCAAGTCAGAATCGAAGATGCGATTGAGACGGACAATATCTTCACGATCCTTATGGGTGATCAGGTCGAACCGCGGAGACAGTTTATCGAAACCAATGCGCTCGATGTGAAGAATCTGGACGTATGAGCACGCGGTACGCAATTACTTAATTTGCAGTACGCTCTACGCCAAGAGAAATAGAAGTAACAGAAGCTGGAGAGAATCAATCGTGTCGAAGCGAGTTGCGTACCGCCTACCCCGCGCACGCTTCACGTTCTGCGCGTAAAAGGATACTTAAGTTGGGCCAGATAGCCATTCGGCATCAGTTCTTCGATGCCGTAGCTTTCTGGTCCTTTCTCTTTTGGGTGATAATAGGTTCCAAAGAGTATATCCAGAAACGGCAATTGTCCGGCGAAATTTTTATTTAGTGCTTCTGAATGGCTGCTGTGATGCCAATGGTGATATTGCGGAGTCGTAATAATTCCGCGTAAAAAATCGAATCTGAAGCGTACGTTTGAGTGAATAAATATGCCGTGAAAGATCGAAAGAATTAGATACGCACCAAAGACCTCTTTGGTAAAACCAAGAATATAGATCGGTACTATCACCACGGCACGTGTAAACACCTGATCAAGCGGGTGCACTCTTGCCGAGGCCAACCAGTCAAGCTGCTCTGAGCTGTGGTGAACAGTATGAAATCTCCATAGAAACGGGACGGTATGTGCGAGACGGTGGGCAAAATAAGCACAGACGTTGACGATCAAAACCGCCTCTGTAAATTGCAGCCAGAACGGTTGTGAGGCAACCAACGCCTGAAACTCAGAGCTGACCAGGAAGCTGAAAAGGATCGCGATAATTACTGCGGCGATGAAACTTCCGATATCGGTCAAAAAACGGTTAAAAAGAAAATGTAAGACATCTGTTCGGAGGCCGTTTCTAAATACCTTTTTCTCTTTGTGCAGCGCAAAGATCCTTTCGATCGGCGTGAAAATAACGAAAAGGATAAAAAGAGCAAATATTTGACCAAAAAAGATGTTCATAGATCCAAACTTCCTTTTATTAAGACGGGCCTGACATATAAAAAGTTCAAATTTCGGAAGGCCGATTGAACAAGCCGATCGGCATTTTTGTAATCAGGACACTTTTGCAAACGGATATGTTATTGCGTTTCGCCGTTTTGTGTCTTTGTTCACAAGCTTTTATTTACTATAGTATTTGTATAACGATTCTTGCGAGGAAATGAAATGTCAGCAGTTTTGGAAGCAGTAAAACCGATTGAAGATTACCTGGCTCTGCCGGATGAGGAGATCGCCGACCGGATCGAGGCGGCCCGTGAATCCCTGGGTTCGCGCGTGGTTATTC
>JABDJV010000228.1 GCA_013003295.1 Pyrinomonadaceae bacterium
TACCAACTAGCTAATCTGCCGCAAGCTCCTCTTTAGGCGAATAAATCCTTTAACAACTGTCTCCTTATGGAGCCGCTGCATTATGCGGTATTAGCTTAAGTTTCCCTAAGTTATTCCCCACCCAAAGGTAGATTACTTACGTGTTACTCTCCCGTACGCCACTTTACTGGCTTTCCGAAGAAAACTTTCTCGTTCGACTTGCATGTCTGAGGCACGCCGCCAGCGTTGATTCTGAGCCAGGATCAAACTCTCGTTATAAAAGTTTTCTTCTGGTTGTTCGATTAAACGAACTTAGATTTACGAATTAACATTGACTGTGCATTTACCTAGTTTTCAAATACCAAATTCTTGCATTCAAAATCGCCTTCAAAAATCTCAAAGGCGAATTTACAAGTATATACAATTCAAAAGAATTGTCAATCGCACTCAACAACTTTTCTGCTCACTAAAAAGACAGTCTGTTGTTCGAGGCAATTAAAGATTTTGTACGTAATCGAATATTTTGTCAAGCGCGAAAACGCAATAAAAAGTGTGATCTTATTTCTTGGATTTCAGCAGCAGATCAACCGTCTCACGAACGGCGCCCAGCCCCCCTTTTTCAAGGGTCTGGTAGGCAGCCTCCGCCCAGATCTCGGGAGCGGCATCGGCGACCACTACCGGAAACCCGACCAGATTCAGCACGCTCTTGTCGCCGATGTCGTCGCCGATATAGGCGATCTCTTCAAATCCAATGTTTTCGCGAGACATTATATTTTTAAGTTCTTCTTCTTTTTTATCCGAACCTTGGATCAAGTGGTGTATCCCAAGCTCCTCCGAGCGGACCCTGAGCATTTCGGATTTCCGGCCTGTGATGATTCCGGAGCGAAATCCAGCGCGGTGCCAGGAAACCAAACCCTGCCCGTCGCGCACATGAAAGACCTTAAGTTCTTCCCCACGATCTGAGTAATATAGCCGCCCGTCGGTCAAAACACCGTCACAATCCATCAATAGGAGTTTTACTTTTCTGGCAGCCTCCAGGATGTCTTCGCTTATTTTATCCACAAATATCTATCTGACCTCAAATATCTCAACGCCACTCAATTTCCAGGTGCCCGCCACCATTGAAAGCTTGTAAACCGCTTTTCCCGATTCGCTCTGACGATTCAAGAGCCGGACGGTCATATCGGTCTCGACAAGAGCGGTTTCCGCATTAACCGAATCTATCTGCAAAATTCTCGTGCTCCATTCCTGCGCCTGACCGGCAACGCTGCTCGCAAAAGTAGCAACCTCACCTGGAACTACTAAGGAATCGATCGCCGATTTATTGTTCGCACCAACCGCCGCGTCAAATTTGCTAAAGAAACCAGCAATCGCCGCGTCGCTTCGATTTCCACTTCCAAGTTTCTCCCGGGCGGTTCGCGCTGCAAGAGCGGCACCATAGTCACCCCCGGACAGGATCGCCCTTTCCAAAAAAGTCAGGGCCTCGGTCTTTCTTCCCGTACGAATCGCGATCTCACCGAGTCCTGCATTTGCCCAGGCGAGGCTGCGAGCTGTCGGCAGTTTCTCGCTCTTGATCGCCTGATATATTCGCTGAGCTTCTGTAATTTTTTGCTGTGCCAGCAGGGCGCGCGCAAGGAACGTTTGAGCATCAACTAATCTTGGATAGATTTTTAATACTTTACGTGCGTTTGATTCAGCATCTGAATAACGTTGACGATCAAATTCTCTCTTTATAAAAAGCAGCGGGTCGTTATCGCCAATTTCACCCGGCGCAATGTCGTCAATATAATTGGTCTGCGGATAGACGTTCTCGGCATCTACCTGCGCACTTACTATCCTTAAGGGAGTGTTGAAACTTGCCTGACCAAAACCGTTTTCCGGAATTGAAACCCTGGTTTTGAGTTTTTCGCCGTTTTCGGCAGTCGCGACGACCTCTACGCTTACTAACACGTCGCTCGCATTTCTCAACGCAACTGTCGTTTGGCTTCCCTGCCGGCTCGGAACTCCGACCATCAAATTCATTTCACTGGTCTTGTCGAGCATGTAGTCAAGGTACGCTTTTTCCTCGGAAAATGCGGCACGCAATTCGTCCATCGTGAGCGTGCCGTCCTGCGCCTGCTCCTTAATTTTTGAATAGAAATTCTGGCCCGAGTTTCTTTCAAGAAACTTCCAGATCATCGCCCCCTTATTTGCCGATACATTATAGTAGTACCCGTCCAGCGGCGAAACAAAATAAAGCGGTGCGTCCCGACCCGCGATCGCTGAATAGTTCGTCCGCTGCTGCAGCCGCTCGATATCGGCTATATCTTTACCGTATTTCTTCTCTAGAAACTGAGTCGCAACATACCGCGATAATCCCTCACGTATAACTCCATAGCCGTCACCGTTGGTTTTAACTGAATTTCCGAGAAAGATCTTAGCCGTGCCTTCAATCAGCGATACAGCGGTTTGCGAATCAAGTTTCTCCCTGCGAAAAACATTTTCGTCTATAAAAAATGTTCCGCCATCTGAAAATCCCGCTCCTCGGGCTACACTCACGACCCTTAGCGGATAGCTGGGCTGATCCCCAAAAAGACCCGCGAAATATGCTTTCGCTTCTGAAACCAGCACCGCGATCTCGTTCGCCCGGGCTTGCTCCCCGGCCCCCGACCCGTTCGGTGCAAATACCGTTACACCGCTGCTTTCAAATTTCTTCCACTTTCCTACAGTGAAAAATGGCTGGCCGTTTAAATTTTGATCGAACGCATTTCCCGCGGCGGTGCCGGACGAGATCGCCGAAAGAGCCCCAACGGAGTTCAACTTCAACCTGTAAGGAGCAAAATCCGACCCGGCGGCAAAAAACCAGCTGTTCGGTGTCGGATACCAAAAGGAAGTGGGTAGAAACTGTGAGCCGACCGGTGAAAGCGAATTTAATCCGGAATTGCTCTTTACCTTTAATCTGTAATTAACCGTGATCGACGATGTGGATCCGGGCGCAATCGTGGGTACGCTGACAACGATTCGTTGGAGGTTGTTTCCGCCACCGATCCTCTCCTGCCCTTTGCGGTGATCGGCTTCCGAACCATTTACCTTGACCGCTGAAACTTCAGCCTGATCGCTTATTCTCAATGTAACCCGTGAATACGGTCTTTGGCTCACATTTTTTACATCGAGCTTTGCGGTTACATCCAAATCCCTGTCAGCCGTAAAATTCTGAGGAAGCGCAGCGGTTATGTCGTAGCGCATGACCTCCCAGGTTCGCGTGATCCGATTCTGTGCCGGTACAGCAAAAGCGACAGCGAGGATAAAAACTACAATAAAAAATAGACTGGAACGATTCATATATTATTTCTTTCTTCCGACTGCGCACCAAAACGGCATCTGGTCGCTAAAAACAATGTCACCGAGGCCGGCATTCTCCAACATTTCCTTGATCTGCTTTTTGGTAAATCTCTGCTCAAGCCTTGTTCCAAATCTATCGAGCGAATCAGTGCGCATCGTGTATAAACTTTTATTTCGATAGATCGAAAGGGGAAACGCCGAAACCGTCAAGCCCAACTTTTCCAACAAATACGCCGCTCGGGCCAGAGGAAAATATACGGTAAACGCGATGATCTCGGCGACCAGATGTTTGACGCCTGTTGGCAAACTCGAGATGCCTCTTCTAAAAACATCTGAGATCTTCCAGATCGTTCTGAACCAGGCCGGGCGGTTATCGAAGGCATAATATAGGTAAACTAAAAAAGGGCCGCCTCTCTTGATCTTTTTAACACAGGCGTCGATTCCTTTTTGGGTATCCGGGATGTGATGTAAAACTCCGAGTGAATATCCAAAATCAACCGAATCATCCTCCAGAGGCATTTCGGCGACCGACGCGTTGTGGAATTCGCAATTCGTTTCGTCGCTTAAATTTTTCTTTGCGACCTCAAGCGCGTCCTTGCTCGCATCGATACAGATCAGTTTTCCGACCTTTGCCGCAACCTTTCTGGCCCAACGCCCGCTTCCACAGCCAAGATCAAACCCGGTCGCATTTTCAGGCAGATCTTCCCACGGAAATATCTTGAAATAACTTTCGAAGATTTGCTGGTGCTCAGCTTCTGCAAGATCGGATTGGTCAAACTTACTCCATTCCGCACCAAATCCCTCGACAGTTTTTGAATCCAAATTCGGCTGCATATAATAATGTAACGATTTACTCGTTTATAAGCTCATGGATCAGTTTTAGTTTTGTGATCAATTTCTCAAAACGCTCGAGTGGCAACTGGTTCGGTCCGTCACTAGGTGCTTGATCCGGATTATCATGAACCTCCATGAAGACTGCATCAACACCGCACGCCACCCCTGCACGGGCAAAATCTTCGATATACTCGGCTAAGCCGCCGGTAGCCTTTCCGAGGCCTCCCGGGAGCTGCAGCGAATGAGTGACATCAAAAAC
>JABDJV010000401.1 GCA_013003295.1 Pyrinomonadaceae bacterium
CCCCGTCAGTCGGAGCGACTGCCACCCCTCAATTCAAAGGAGTATGCCATTACTTAACGATTTGAGTAGATCGGGCCTTTATCAACCACCCCGTCAGTCGAAGCGACTGCCACCCCTCCTTTTTTAAGGAGGGGAGTTTATGTTCTAACTATTTAACATTTGTTCAAACTAGTTAACACATATTTTATCCTGCTACAATTTAAGAAATGACCCAAGAAATAAAAATCAGGATCGCCGAAGAAGAAGATGCCGGCTCAATGATCGAGTTTAACCAGGCGATGGCATTGGAGACCGAGGCGAAGCGACTCGAACCCGAAAAGATCAAAGAAGGTGTCGAGGCGGTTTTTTCTGATGAAAGAAAGGGGTTTTATGTCGTTGCCGAAAACGAAGAAGAAAGGATCATTGGCGGGCTGATGATCACTTATGAATGGAGCGATTGGCGAAACGGCTGGTTTTGGTGGATTCAAAGCGTTTACGTTTTGCCTGAAGCGCGCGGGGAAGGAATTTATAGCAGGCTTTACGAGTTTGTAAAAGAGAAAGCGCTTTCGGAGGGGGGAGTTTGCGGTTTTAGATTATATGTCGACCTGGAAAACAAACACGCTCAAAAAGTATATGAATCGGTCGGGATGTTTGCATCAAATTATTTGATCTTTGGAGAGGAGTTCGAATAGAAAAACGGGGCCTGTTTGGCCCCGTTCAACTGTTTTGTTGACGAGAGATATATTGATTTTCAGCCTTGAATCGGGAAGAGTCGGCTTTTTGACTGATTTCTAGACGAAATGCAGGTCGTCAGAAACCTTTGGAGCATAAAACGGACCGATCGATTCGCTTGATTTCAAATCGTAGTTTCTACGCATTCCGCATTTTGTGCAATAGCGGTACGTAACGTTGCCAGTCGTGGTCAGTTTGCTCATTTTCATATGCCAGCAGCCAAAAACACGCGCAGCAAATGTTTGCTCTACAATGGTTCCCTCTGGTAGTTCATTCATATTATTAAACTCCCGTGTTCTCTAAACAAAATAGTTCCAATACCCCTCTGTTTACAAAAACCATGCCAGAGAAAAATTTATCCGGGGTCCAGTAAATACCGACTCGATACTGAAAGCCTTCGTTAGTGATCCGCTCTGCCCGTGACAAAATTTCCGATAAATCGGACAATATTTCCAATGATAATGATTTCCGAAAAGGAATTTGAAAAGATTTGCACGGGGATTTCCAAAGACCGTGAATCTATCTGTAAACACAATCCGATTGGTACGGAAGAGGAAACTCTTTTGTGGATGCTTCTCGGCGTATTAATAAGCTTTCTCAGCATGAGCGAGATCGAAACCCCCTGCTTTAGCGGAAAACCCAGCAAGGAAACTTATCGTGAGGCGATCTCGTTTGTTTTGAAAAACCGAAAAACCTCAGATTTTGACGAAGACGAATATCTCAACCAATTCCGACCAATTGATTGAAATAATGAAGTTACTGGCTTGGGTCTCTGTCTTAAAACGATATTTCATTCTTAGATCCCGATACACAATTACCTTGAATGTGTTTTGACAAACCATTGGATGATTTGTAGAATCTCGTCTTTAATGGACATTCAATACAGGGTTTGCCATTTGAAAATCCCCCGTAGTATTTAGCCACCCCCAAGCAATTTCCAACTATCCCCCCCCGGATATCCAGGAGGTCTTACGTTTAAATGACAGAAGAAAAACACGACAGGCGAAGCTCTGTTCGAAACACAGTACCGTTACCATTGGTGGTCAAGGGTCGGGAGAGCAGCGACGAATTTTGGAAAGAAGAAACAGAAATCATCAATGTTTCACGCCTGGGCGCGAATTTTAATCTTCAGCGCGAATGTCCGGCGGGACGGATAGTTTCGCTAATGCTGAAAATGCCGAAACACCTGCGCTGTTACGATCTTGACAAAAAACTTTACCGTGTCTGGGGGTTGGTGCAGCATTGCGCGCCCGTTTCAACGGAGGACGCTGCAAGCTTTCAGATCGGCGTCGCATTTGTGGGCAAAAATGCTCCAAAAAGCTACGTCGAGAATCCGATGAAATCATATCGTGTTTCGGGAATGGACAGCGACGGATTTTGGAATCTCGGCGAAGCCAAGACACCGTTTATTACCCGTGCTCATCATCGATTCGCAGCTTCGATTGATGCCCGAATCGCAGCGCTGGGGCCCGATGGGGAAGAAGAGCTGATTGATGATGAGGCAAAAACCGAGAATGTCGGTGCCGGTGGTGCCGCCGTATTTTCAAGTTTGGAGCTAAATTCTGGCGATCGTGTTAAGTTCAGTTGCGCAAAGCCCGCTTTCACATCCATTTGCGTAGTTCGAAACCGGCAGATCAGCCAGGGAGAAGGAGCGATCCTCCACCTCGAATTTGCGGAGCCCAATTTCCCGACGAGAGATATCGGGAGCTCTTCCGAAAACGACGAAGAAATTCTTGAGGTCGTCGAACCCGATAACGCCGGTGAACCGACCACGGGCGAAGATTCGCAGGATCTCGACTTAGGTGACTCCGAAGAGTAGTTCAAGAATAAAAGCAGACCTCTGTGGTATTATTACCGACATCATTAAATCTAAATAAACTTAAGGAGAATCTATGCGAAGGGTTATTTTTAGCATTGCGATCGTAGGTGTATTCGTATCGGGCGTTTTTGCTCATGTATCGATGATCAAAAATGGGCACGGCACGAAGTATGGAAAGCAGAATTTCAAGCTTGAAAAGGTAAATGGAAATGTTCACGTTTTATTCGGACGCGGCGGCAACATAGGAGTTTCGTATGGATCGGACGGGCTGATGACGGTCGATACGCAGTTTGCCAACATCGTTCCGCAGCTAAAAGCTGAACTCATGAAACTGGGGACTGATAAGCCGAAGTTCGTTTTCAACACCCACTACCACGGAGACCATACGGGCGGAAACGCTTTGTTCGGTTTAGATGGAACGATCATTGCGCATTATAACGTTAGAAAACGACTTCTAAGCACCACGGATCGCTCGGGCAAACCGCGAGAGCCGGCACCAAAAGCCGCCTTGCCCACGATCACCTATAAGCAGGGATTATCGGTCTTTTTTAACGGCGAGCAGGTGAAAGCAATACATTTTAAACGCGGACACACAGATGGCGATACGGCGATCTTCTTTACCGGTTCAAATGTCGTTCATCTGGGCGATGATTTCTTTGTCGGGCGTTTTCCATTTGTCGATCTGGCAAGCGGCGGGAGTGTTCAGGGCCTGGTTAAGAATATCGGAAAATTGGTCTACATGATCCCTTCCGATGCGAAGATCATTCCGGGCCACGGACCGATCGCTTCCGTTCAGGATCTTATGGATTATCACTCGATGCTGGTCGAAACTACGACGATCGTTCGTAAGCATATGAAAGAAGGTAAGACCCTCGACCAGATCAAGACCGCGGGTTTTCCGGCGAAATATAAGGATGCGGGTTCGGGCTTTATCAATCAAGATC
>JABDJV010000452.1 GCA_013003295.1 Pyrinomonadaceae bacterium
GAATAAAGTTAGAGAATACGGTGCTTCTCTTGAGGCTCCAGTAATTTTAGGCGGCGAGAGTTCTGTATGGCTGGCGACCCGGATGTATCGGGAATTTTCGAGGCGTGACCAATTCTCAGTACTTGCGCTGGAGAGTATTTGCACGGAATTGTTGATCTCGGCATCTCGACAAGCTATTGGCGGAAAAGTAAAAAAATCGCCGCGGTGGCTTGAAAGAGTAAAGGAATATTTGAACGAGAAGTTTGCTGATTCGATCGGGTTAAACGAATTGGCCAAGATCGCCGAAGTTCATCCAACGCATCTTGCGCGGGTTTTTCGCCAGTTTGAAAATTGTACCGCCGGGGAATACGTCCGCCGGATCCGCATCGAAAAGGCACGTTCTAAAATGATTCATTCTAAGGATTCATTGGTCGAAATTGCGTTGGATGTAGGATTTTCCGACCAGTCACATTTCACGCGTTCATTCAAGAACACTGTGGGCATCACACCATCGCAGTACCGAAGAATATTTAAATCGCGCTAATCTCATCCAATTTGTCGTCCTGATTCAAGAAGAACCTTCGAAAGTCAATCAAAATTGAAAGCTAACGTAAGCCTGCCATCGGTTTGGAAGGTTTTTTTGTTGTATTTCCATGTACAGAGATTTATTTTAGGAATTCATATGAAGCATTTACATTTTATATTCAACGCAGCATTCATTTTTTTCTTGGCAACCAATTCCAATGCTTTGTCTGCGCAAGCTAGTAAAGGGAATTTAACTATCGAACCTTACGTTTTCGAAAACGCCAAAAAGGAGAAGGTTCCGGCTGAATTTGGCCGCCTGAAGGTTCCGGAAAACCGAAACAAACGAAATAGCAAAATGATCGAAGTCGCTTTTGTTCTGTTCAAAAGCACTTCCAAATCGCCCGGTAATCCTATTGTCTATCTTGCCGGCGGGCCTGGGGGTTCCGGGATAGGAACGGCGAAATTCAACCGATTCAAGTTATTTATGGCGATGCGCGAATTTGGAGATGTAATTGCTCTGGATCAGAGAGGCACCCAGGGTTCAAAGCCGTACCTAAAGTGTGATGGCAATGTTGAATTGCCGTTGGATGCTCCTCTGACCCGTGAAAGCGTCGCGAATGAAGCGATCAGGAAAGCAAAAGTTTGCGCCGAGAAATGGAAAGCAACGGGCGTGGACATCTCTGCTTTTAATACCGTTGAAAGCGCCGACGATATAGAGGACCTTCGAAAAGCATTAGGTGCAAAAAAGATCACGCTGTGGGGTATAAGTTACGGTACGCATCTCGCGCTCGCGACAATTCGTCGACACGGAAAATATATCGACCGGGCAATTCTTGCCGGGGTTGAAGGAGTCGATGACACCCTCAAGTTGCCGAGCTACACTCAAAACTTGATAGTTGCACTAGATAAACGGTTAAAGGCCGACACCGAACTTAGCAAGAAGGTACCTGATCTTACCGAGCTGATAAGGTCGGTTCACGAAAAGCTGGATGAGAAGCCGGTAAACGTTGAATTAATCGATCCTAACACCAAGAAAAAAACTGAGGTCGTACTGGGAAAATTCGATCTTCAGTACCTTTTTGCCGCATTTTCCGGCAGCAATGAAGCGCAGGCAATAATGCCAAAAATATATCACGACATGTCAAAGGGCGATTTTTCCTTTCTCGGGCAGCAAATGCAGCGATTTCGCACGCGTCGGGTACCCTCCATGATGTCAATTGCTATGGATTGCGCTTCTGGTATTTCCGGCCCACGCGCCGCCCGGATCGAGGCCGAAAAGCGCACAACATTGTTTTCTGATGCTGTCAACATGCCATTTCCGGAAATTTGTAAAGCGGTCAACGTTCCGGACCTTGGGAAGAGTTTTCGAGAGCCGGTAAAATCAACGGTTCCGGTTCTGTTTATAAGCGGGACGCTCGACGGACGGACACCCGTTTCAAATGCGGAGTTTGCTCAAAATGGGTTTAAAAACAGCACGCACTTAATAATCGACGGGGCAGGACACAGCGATCCGCTTTTTCTTTCAACACCCAAAATCAAGGAAACGATGCTTGGTTTTATGCGGGGGAATCGGCTCCCCTCGAAAATAGAGGTTGAAATGGAAAAGCCCTTCAGGTTTGCGCCAATTAGGGCTGAATCATCTCCGGCTAACTCAGCCGCAAAAAAGATAGATGATTTCATTGAGCCGTTTGCAAACGCGAACCACTTTTCCGGAGTGGTTTTAGCATCAAGAAACGGCCGGATAATCTATGAAAAGGCCTTTGGCTTGGCAAATGTCGGGCACAACGTTCCGAATCGAATAGATACAAAATTTGGAATTGCTTCCATAAATAAGCCGATGACGTCGGTTATATTGCTTCAACTAATCGCATCGGGAAAAATCGGAACCCGCGATAAATTGAGCAAGTATATTCCCGATTTCCCAAATGGCGACAAAATAACGATCGGAATGTTAGGTAAACACCGCTCGGGTATAAAACACCGGGTAATGCCCGCATCGGAAGAAACGATACGCTACACTCCCGCTCAGTTTGTTGAAAAGGCGAAACGGTCCGAACTTGCGTTCGAACCGGGTACGGATAGCCTTTACAGCTCGGCTGGTTATGCCGTTCTCGCAAGAACCCTTGAGATCGCCTCGGGGCGTTCATTTGAGGAGCTACTAAAAGAGTATGTTTTCGGTCCGGCGAAAATGAACAACTCGACTGATTTCGACAGCGCCAAAATAATCAGAAATGCGGCGAGTTGCTATCTGCTGGAGACGGAAGGATATTCCGCAGCGCCATACAAAGACTATACTTTTCTGGTCGGCGCAGGTTCCGTTTTTAGCACAGCAAGAGACATTTAC
>JABDJV010000464.1 GCA_013003295.1 Pyrinomonadaceae bacterium
CCGTTATGGTGAGGCCGGTTTTGAGGCCATGCGGAGATTAGGTTTGCGCGGCATTTTATTTCAGGAGACGCAATTCGCACCCGATAATGCTGATGCAAAAGCCGAATTTGAAAAACTAACCGAAAAATTTTCAACGCTAAAGGAAAACGAAACCGACCGGGTAAAGATTGGAATCTCACCGCACGCCCCATATACCGTGAGTAGAGATCTGTTTGAAAAGATCACAGACTTTGCTATTGCTGAGGACGTGATGCTGACGATCCATGCCGCCGAGTCAGAAGAAGAAAAGAACCTGATGGTGAACGGGAGCGGTTTTTTTGCATCGATCTACAAACGGGAAAAAATTAATTGGGAAGTTCCTCGAATGGGGACAATCGAATATCTGAATAAGATCGGCGTTCTCAAGGCAAAACCGCTCCTGGCTCACTGTGTTAAGATTTCAGCAAATGATATTGATCTGATTGCCCAAAGCGGGTCCACAATTGCACATTGTCCAAAATCGAATGCGAAATTTGGACATGGGGTAGCGCCGTTTGAACAGATCCTAAGAAAGAATATCGCCGTTGGTCTTGGCAGCGATTCGATGGCCAGTAACAACACCTGCAATATTTTAGAAGAGGCAAGATTTGCGAGCCTGATCGCCAGAACGACGGAGTTCAAAAAACGATTCATACATGCGGAGGAGGTTGTTTCAGCCGCCACCATCGGCGGCGCTAAGGCAATGGGGATGCAAGACAAGATTGGTACTCTCGAAAAGGGTAAGTACGCAGACATCATTGCGGTTTCGCTTGACGAGGTATTTCAGAAGCCGGTTCATGATATTTATTCGGCTTTGCTTTTTGCGACTAACTCGAATCAGGTGGTATTCACCATGGTTGCCGGCGAAGAGATCTATCGCCACGGACGAAATTCGAAGATCGACGAAGATGCGCTTATTAACGAGATTAACGAAATTACTCGCAAAATGAATAGCGATTTTTAGCGGAATATTATTAAATTGTATTAGACAAATTTTTTGGATATAGATTTATGAGTGAGTTATTTGAGCTTGGCGGCGAAACCTGGGGCTCGCGTTTAATTATCGGAACGGGAAAATACCGAAGTTTTTCCGAAATGCAGAAGGCCCACAAGGCGTCGGGGGCCGAAATGGTAACGGTTGCCGTAAACCGTGTTCCGCTTGATCGAAAAGTCGAATCGTTTCTTGATCACTTGGATCCGGAAATGAAGATTTTGCCCAACACCGCTGGTTGTTTTGATACTGATCACGCCGTTCGAACGGCGAGGCTTGCGCGCGAAGCTCTTGACACCAACTGGATAAAACTCGAAGTTATCGGCGATGAGACCACACTCTTGCCTGATAATGAACAGACCCTGGAAGCTGCCAGGATTCTCGTTAAAGAGGGCTTTATCGTTTTGCCATACTTTAGTGATGATCTGATCATGGCAAAGAAACTGATCGACGCGGGCTGTCCGGCGATAATGCCGCTAGCAGCACCGATCGGCTCGGGACTTGGGGTGCAGAATCCGGCGAATTTAAGAATAATGCGTGAGCAGCTGCCGGATGCAACGATAATAGTTGATGCGGGAGTCGGTGTGCCGTCGGACGCTGCAATTGCGATGGAACTTGGCGCCGACGCGATCCTGATGAATACGGCGATTGCGGAGGCAAATGATGCGGAGCAAATGGCCGAAGCGATGAAACTTGCGGTAAAGGCAGGACGACTTGCATATATTTCGGGGCGTATGCCCAAACGCTTATACGCGAGCGCTTCAAGCCCTTTAGAGGGAGCGATCAAATAAGTGCGTGGCCTGAAGTGTTCGGCGGCAAGTTTTGCCCTAAAATTGAAGATCATTCTTGTCATTGTATCCATCGCGATCGGATTATTCGCATGTACCAGCGGGAAAACTGGTCGTTCAGGAATTGTCATCGCCGATAGCAGTTCCTACGAAGCTTCGATTTACCGGCAAAATTGTGCGATCTGTCATGGGGCCGAAGCAAATGGGAAGATGGTTGATGGGACCATGGTTCCGAGTCTCCGTTTCGGGGATGCGGCGAAGAAATCTAAAGAAGAGATTTTTCAGCAGATCGCCCACGGGAAACTCCCGATGCCTTCGTTTGAAAACCAGTTATCGGAAAAGGAAATGCAGCAGATGGTCAGGTTCATAATCGAGGATTTGCAGGGCAGAAAATATAGCAAGAATTCTAAGTGATGGATGAGAAGTATCCGTATCAAGAGCACTGGAAGGAGTACAAGGGAAGGAGATACATTAAATTTTTCTTCTGGATCGTGTACTGCGCGCTGCTTACGATGCTCTATTTTTCCGAGGTTCCATCTGCCACAAAGGGTGGATTAGCGCTGGTGCTTATCACCGGATTTTTTTTGATCGAATTTTATGTTGCGAATTTTGAGTGCCCCAGATGCAATAAGAAATTCTTCAAGAAAAAACGAAAGATCTTTGCGCTGGCCTCATGGAATCAATGCGTCCATTGTGAACTTAAATTATATGAGGGCTCGAAATACAAGTGGTCGTTAATTGGTTAGTAGTTGGAAAAGAAATTGAAGCCGGATGAAAATCTTAATCACAGGAGCAAGCGGTTTGGTTGGCGGGAAATTGATTCCCGTGTTAGAAGCCAAGGGGTACGAGATCTTTCGTCTCTCGCGAAGCGAACCAAAGACGGCTAATGACGTTCAATGGGATGCCTACGAAGGGTTCGAGGATAATGAACTCTCGAAACTCGAGGGAACGGACGCAGTGGTGCATCTGGCCGGCGAAAATGTAGCCGGTGGGACCTGGACCGAGGAAAGAAAGAAGAGGATCAGGGACAGCCGCGTAATCGGAACCCGAACACTAATCGAAGCGCTAAAGCGATTAAACGACCCGCCCGGTATTGTCGTTTCGGCCTCAGCGATAGGTTTCTATGGAAATCGCGGCGACGAGATTTTGAGTGAAGACAGCGATGCCGGGACCGGATTCTTTCCCGAGGTGTGCCAGGAATGGGAAGAAGAAGGAAGTAAAGCAAAGGAATTTGGTGCCAGAGTCGTTCATCCAAGAATAGGGATCGTAATATCGAAGGATGGAGGCGCTCTTGAAAAGATGCTTACACCATTTAAGTTTGGAGTCGGAGGAACTATTGGAAGCGGGGATCAATGGATGTCGTGGGTCGCAATAGATGATCTTGTTAATATGATCTCATTTGCGATTGAAAATGATGACCTGGATGGGGCGTTTAACGCGACTTCGCCGAATCCGGTTCGTAATCAGGAATTTACGGACATTCTTGGAAAGGTGATTAACCGGCCCACCATATTGCCGGTTCCTTCGTTCGGGATAAAACTCCTGTTTGGGGAAATGGGCGAAACACTTCTTCTGGAAGGCGCCAGAATTCTTCCGAAAAGACTTCAGGAGGCCGGATATGAGTTTCGGTATCCCGACCTCTCTGGTGCGCTTGAGGCCGAATTGAAATAATTTTGGAACGTATTCAGCATTATCAATACGAATCTCTCGAAACAATATGAAACTCTGGCTTTCAAAAAATTCCGATGTCCCAATGAAGGAGCAGCTGGTTACCCAAATAAGGCTTGGAATTGCAAGCGAGGATCTTGCCCACGACGAAAAGCTTCCGAGCAGACAGGAAATCGCACGAAGATTTAAAATCCATCCAAATACCGTCTCTAATGCGTATCAGGAGTTGGCTGAGTCCGGATTGTTGGAATTCCGACAGGGCAGCGGCTTTTACGTAAAAAGAGCGAATTCCGGAAATCCTGACGGAAATGTTGACCTGCGGGCATTGGTAACTCGATTCTTTAACCGTGCGAATTCGCTGGGTTTTTCGGACGAGGAGATCAAAAGCGCGTTGACGGCGCGGCTAAATTCCGAAACGCCAAAGAGTTTTCTGGTCATCGAGTCAAACAGGCAATTACGGGAAATCCTGATCGATGAGATCCGGGAGGCCACTAAAGCCCGCGTTTATGGAATTTCGCTGGAAGATTTTGAGAATGAATATAGCGAAATCGATGCAAATTTTGTCGCATCCTTCAGCGAAAAACCCAATGTCGATGAAGTGCTCAAAAAGAAGAAACCCTGTATTTATTTGAAACCGAATTCCGTTTCAGAGGCGTTGCGTGGCGAATCACGGCCATCGAAAGACTCTTTGATCGCAGTCGTGTCGGGATGGGACGGATTTCTACTGATGGCGAAGACGTTTTTGGTTGCAGCACAAGTCGACAGCGATTCGATAATCGTCAGAAATACAAATGAGGAAGGCTGGAATCGTGGATTAGAGAGCGCATGGATCATTATTTGTGATTCCTATACCGCAAGATGCCTTCCGGCACGGGAAAATGTGCGGAAGTTTCGGGTGATTTCAGAAGACTCTATCAAAGAGCTGCGCGCCACATCCCTTAAAGCCTCACACCATGCTGGAAAAGAATGATCTCGGGTGCAGTTTTTGCTGACATTTGACAACTCTTTCTTTTGTAACTAAACTTGTTACAATTATGGCAAATAGTCAATTCGCAATGGCCGTACATGTTATGGCCATGCTCGCTAAAAATTGTGATGAGCGAATAAAATCAAGCTATATCGCTAAGAGTGTCAATACTAATGCGGTTGTGATCCGGCGGCTTCTGAGCGATTTACACGAAGCCAACCTGGTTGTTTCACAGACCGGATATTCGGGAGGCACATGTCTGACACGTCAGCCCGCGGATGTCTGTTTGCTTGAAATATATGAGGCGGTCTCACACGATAATATTTTCGGCCTGCACGCGAAAGAGCCTGATCGGGATTGCGAGATCGGCTCGACGATAACAGGTGTTTTGGGAAAACTGCAAGTCGAAATTGATGAAGCCGTAAAACAAAAATTTGCGAGTTACACACTTCAGGATGTGATTGACGAACTGGTCAAATGCAAAGAAGAAAAAGGGGAAAAGATATTAAGTGAATGACAATTTTGTTTCAAATGAAAAGCTCCTTGAACAGCTGAAATGGAGATATGCCGTAAAAAGGTTTGATCCTGACCGGAAGATCAGCGATCAGGACTGGGAGACCCTGGAGGATTCTCTGATACTTGCTCCTTCGAGCTACGGGCTACAGCCATGGAAATTTTACGTCGTTACGGATGAGGCGGTTCGTAAAGAACTGACCGAACATTCCTGGAATCAACCGCAAATTTCAGAGTGTTCGCATCTGGTCGTAATCGCAGCAAAAAAGGATGCTGATCGGGGCGACATCGAAAAATATCTTGAGCGGGTAATCGAAGTTCGGGGAACGCCGGAAGAGGAATTGGAGGTGCTTAAAGGAATGATGCTCGGTTCTCAGAAATTGTTAGAGGAAATCGGGTTCATTAACGAGTGGGCAGCTCGGCAGTGCTTTATTTCTCTTGGGTTTTTATTGGGCGCAGCCGCGATGAAAGGGATCGATTCCTGCCCTATGGAAGGATTCCAGCCCACTGAATATGACAAGGTTCTGGGAATCGCCGACGATGGATATTTTTCTGTGGTCGTTTGTGCGCTTGGGTATCGAAATAAAGAAGAAGACTGGCTCAGCAAGCTTCCGAAAGTGCGCTATCCAAAGGATGATCTAATCAAAAGAGTCTAAACAATGAATCGCGGATCAGACCTCCAAAGACTATACGAATCCGGGGCCCGTATTGGTATCGAAGCCGATGGGAATTCAAAAAAGTTTTTTCCCTGAGGATTCTCGATGGAGCCTGGATCGAATTTTTTAAGAGGTTGGTAAATAGATCTTAATAGCAGGGAACGAAATGAAAAAGTATATCGAACAAGGGATGGAATACAGCGAATATATCGGATTGATCGACCGGTTGCTGGATCAGCGAAAAACGACCGGACCGAACCAATCCGAAGAAATGTTTAATTATGGAAAGCTGAATCGTCAGCGCATGAGGCGCTTAGGTAAAACTGTCGATCTAAGCGAATCCCTGGCTAAGAGAGCGCGGAGTATTGAACGGAAAATGGTCTGGCTGATTATTACCGAAAGCTGGTGCGGCGATGCTGCGCAGAGTATTCCGATTTTTGAGAAAATTGCCCGCGAGAGCTCGAACATAAAAACGATTTATGTTTTTCGCGACGAGAATTTGGAGTTGATGGACAAGTATTTGACTAACGATGCCCGTTCCATCCCAAAATTGATCGCGCTTGATTCTGAAACTTTGGAAGAACTTGGGACCTGGGGGCCGCGGCCGCGTCGAGCGATGGAGTATTTTTATGAAATGCGGGAAACCGGCCTTGAAAAGTCTGAGATGATGGAAAATTTACAGCGCTGGTATTTGAAAGACAAAGAGCGGTCAATACAGGAGGAATTTGAAGAGTTTTTAACAGAATTGGAGTCAGTTAAAGTGGCAGTTACGGCATAATTCTTGGAATCCGCCAAGGATCGCAGGATGAGCAGGATTTAAAAAAACGGGAACCGGGAAAGAAAAATATGGCTGAATTTGATGCAAAGGTAGCGATCGTTACGGGGGGCACTTCGGGAATTGGAACCGCGACCGCGGAAGCATTTGCCGCGAAGGGAGCAAAGGTGACGGTTTCAGGACGACGGGAAGACAAAGGGAATTCGGTGGTTGAGAGTATCCGAAAGGCAGGCGGCGAGGCGATATTTGTCAAAACAGATATCCAGAAGAGCGGCGATGTGAAGAAAATGGTTGAAAAGACGATCGACGCCTTCGGACGGCTTGATTTTGCCGTGAACAATGCCGGTGTTGAGCAGTATTTTAAGCCGCTTCCCGAACAAACGGAAGATATTTACAGCATGATCATGGATACTAATGTAAAAGGCGTCTGGATGTCTATGAAGGAAGAAATTCCCGCAATGCTGAAAACAGGCGGCGGAACAGTCGTGAATATGTCTTCGATCGCGGGTGTGGTCGGTATGGCAAACGCGCCGATCTATTCGGCTAGTAAGCATGCCGTGATCGGTTTGACAAAGTCGATCGCCCTGGAATTCGCTCAACAGAACATTCGTGTAAACGCTATTTTGCCGGCTGCGATTGAAACACCAATGATCGATCGTTTTACGCAGGGGCAAGAGGAGGCCTTCAAATATTTCGAATCCCTGCACCCGGTAGGACGTGTAGGGAAACCCCAAGAGGTCGCTGATGCCTGTATTTGGCTCTGCTCGGAGAAATCATCATTTGTTACAGGAAGCTCGATCAGGGTGGACGGCGGTTTTACCGCACAGTAATTATAAAAAAAGGAGTAAACTTTATGAACAAAATAGGATTTTTGATATTATTCGCCGCGATTTTTTTGGCGGGATGCGCGGACCCGGCGGCTAATAAGCCAAAAGCTGAAACCTCTGAACCATCTTCGACAAAAACCGAAGGAAATACTGAGAAAGCAGAGTTAAAAGGTACTGGCTTGGCAATAACTTCCGATACCTCAAAGGTAGAATTTACCGGTTCGAAAGTAACCGGTAAACACGAGGGTGGGTTTAAAAAAGTCTCCGGAATGATCGATCTGGTAAACGAAAAACCGGAGGAGAGCTCGGTTTCGGTGGAAATTGATATGGCATCGGTCTATTCTGATGCGGATGGATTGACAAAACACCTGAAAACGGGTGATTTCTTTGAGGTCGAGAAGTATCCTAAATCTAAATTTGTATCGACAAAAATCGCCGCTGACGGTGAAAAGGGTGAAAACGCCTTCAACGTGACCGGTGATCTGGAAATGCGCGGTCAGAAGAAGTCGATCACATTTCCGGCGACGATAAAGGTAGGTGATGAAAAGGTCGAGGTGGACGCAGAGTTTTCGATCAATCGCAAAGACTTTGGAATCGTTTACGCAGGAAAGGCGGATGATTTGATCCGCGATAATGTCGTCATCAAACTCGATTTAGAGAGTGCGCGTAAAAAGTAATTTATTGAACAAGTCGACCGCAGGCACGTCTCCGGCACATAGAATCTGATTCGGATCCTCCCAGTCGGGACCGGTGATCATCGTCGCCCGGATTTGTGTCTGTGGATAAGCTTTTTAGGATTATTATGAAAACATACGAGATAAGGGAGTTTGGAATCGAAAATCTTTCCTTGGCTGAACGTGAAAAACCGGAGCCAAAAAGCAACGAAGTTTTGGTGAAATTTCACGCCGCCTCTTTAAATTATAGGGATCTAATGATGATAAAGGGGTGGTACAATCCAAAACTAAAAACGCCATTGGTACCGCTGTCAGACGGAGCCGGCGAGGTGGTCGCGGTTGGCGACGGAGTGACGAAATGGAAGGTCGGTGATCGGGTAACCCCGACATTTATGCAAGGATGGCAGGATGGCGGTGTTTCGTTTGAAAAAGCCCGGACGGCACTCGGCGGTGATTTGGACGGATGTCTGCGCGAATTTGGAACGTTTGATGAAAACGGATTGGTGCCCATTCCGGATCACCTTAGCTATGAAGAAGCCGCGACTCTTCCATGCGCCGCGCTGACAGCTTTCAACGCGCTCTTTGAGTCGG
>JABDJV010000471.1 GCA_013003295.1 Pyrinomonadaceae bacterium
CTTTGGGAACGCTCAGCGTTGAAGTCAGCAAAACAGGTGTTTCGATCTCGCCCAGTTCTTCAACCTGCGTAAAGCCAATCAATTTTCCAAAACCGTTTCCAACAAATACCGCGCCGGGAACCTTTTCGCGAAACATGTTTCCGCCATGAGGGAGTACCGCGGTCACGCCAGTTCTGATATTTTCACCCTTGATGATCGTGGTATGGCCGACTTTTACCCCTTCGACGTCTGTGATCGAATTGAGCTCTCCCGTCGGTAGAACACCTACCTTGAGACCAATATCCCGGGTTCGCGGGCGGGGAGATTGGGCAAAGGAGGACAAAGTAAAAAGAAAAAGGAATAGTAAGAGGGTCAGACCGCGCGTAGATATAAATAGGCTCATGTAAGACATTTTACCCGCGAAAGTGTCGGTGCCAAACTCAAAAGATGTTTAAATGACACACATTGTCCTTACCGATTTCTTCTTTGCGTACTTAGCGCCTTTGCGGGAAAAGAGTCTCCCGCGAAGGCGCAAAGGCCGCAAAGGAAGACAAAGAAACCTATAAAAAAGACCAATTACGTTTATGAGCCGCAATTAAGGGATAAAAGGAAGGTAAGACAATAAATTTATGCTTGCTTCCCTGGTAGATTTGGAGTGAATTAGGCGGGCAATATGTTGGACACTGTCGTAAGCAAAAGGCACACCAGGGAAGCAAGCATTTGTCCAACTGATATTCTTAAATGATTTCAAGGTAATATCGTCATATTAATTAACATTATCCTGATCTATGCGATTTCGGTTAACGTGAAGAGAAACAGGGCTGAGCTGTATTAGCGCGGACGGAAACTGTGGGTAGCCACAGTATTATTTCTTAAGAGTAAATATCATTCCCTTGTTTTCGCCGCGCTTCCAGCCGATTTCCGCCTCAATGAGTTTTGCCCGGGCATCGATATTTGCAAGGCCCCTGCCTGTTTTACTGGTGTCGGGATCAAACATCTTGCCGTCATCTTTTACTTTCAGAACAAAGCCGCTTGAATCCTTTCCGGCGGTCATTTCAATCTCTGAAGCATTTGAATGCCTGACAATATTGCTCAACACTTCCTGGGCTATGCGATAAATTTGAATTTGTTCGGGTCGGGTAAGGGAAATATGCTCCTCAAGATTTTCTTCACAGACAAATGAATGCTTTATCTCATCCTTGCTTGAAACCTGTTCAACCGCGCTATTTAAAGCCCACTCGAGCGAGGCAGTGAATCCGATATTCTCAAGAACCGATGGGCTCAAATCTTCACAAATACGGCGAATCTCATCCGAGACATTTTCGATCTCGGTCCTGAACAGCGGTGCTTTTTCACTTTCTACTTCATCGGCCATGAGCAGCAGATGCCTAAGATCCGCAAGTGTCTGGTCATGGAGATCACGCGAAATCCGGTGGCGTTCGCGCTCGGCTTCGTTTGCCAGATCAAGCCGGGCCGCATTCAGTTCGAGATTTGCCGTTTCGAGCTGTTTGCTCGTTTGAATTATCTTTTGTTGAGAAAAGATCGCCCAGATGAGTGCTGCCAGAGCGATAAGCAGGAGCACTCCGAGGATTGTTGCGATTAGCGGAAAAGGCGCTTGTTCGACTTCCACATTGAATATTAATGGCTGAGAGGAAACTAGGTTTTTGTCGTATGCGCGGATCTCCACCTTGTAATTGTCTGGTAAGAGTTTGTCCATCAAAAACTGCGGATCGTTTGAAAACCGTTTATCGATCAACTCGCCCTTGCCGTCAAAAAGCAGAAAAGAATACCTGAACTGCTCGGGAAATGTCCGGCTGCTTATAGCCGAGACCTCCACGGACAAGCTGTTTTGAGGATAATCGATCTTTATTCCAGTTTTTAGTTCGCTCAGCCGGTGAACTCTTTGGCTCAGGATTCTGCTCGGAACAACAAGCGGACGAATATCACTTGAGGTATAGCGAACAATGCCTCGATTTGTGCCGACAAGAAATGAATCGTTTTCGACAGACAAGATTGAAAATATATTTTGCGAGGAAAGCCCTTGTTCGATATCGATGCGGGAATTGATCCAGCCGAAGTTTTCATCAAAAATCAAATGAAATAAGCCATTTTCAGCCGCGCACCAAACTCCTGGTTGCGCATCCTTGCTTTTTTCAACCAACACACTTCTCACATTCTGTTGATCCAGTATGAGTTGAAGCGTATTGTCCTTGAACAGAAAAAGTCCCTTGGCAGTTGCAAACCAAATACCGTCCGTTTCATCACCTGCGATCGCACGAATCGCGGAGTTTTTCAGCGTTTCAAGCTCCGGTCTTTGAATTGCATCGTTCTTGCCGTCATAAATAAATACCCCGCGATCGACGGTACCTATCCAAAGGTTCTTATCGATTTCGTTATGAAGGCTAAGTATGTTCTGTTCGTTAAGAATAGCCCGATCTTCAACCCTTAGTCTTTTCAAACCCTGATCAAAATATGCCAAGTAAGTCTTTTCTTGAAAGTGTTCGATAGCGCGGATATTTGCGTCTTCAATAACCGGGTTTTTAGCAATACTTTCTGTGTCGCTGCTCAATAAGAAAAATCCCTTCGGCGTTCCGACGAGCAGATCGCCTTTTTCGCCTTCTTCGATCGAGTAAATCGTTGTCGTCGCCAATTCCTTTTCCGGTCTCCAGGAATTGGAGGATTCATCATGAATGAACAGGCCACGATTCGTACCTGCATAGATCTTTCCGTCTTTGGTTTTGAAAAGTGTACGGACAAAATTGCTTTCCGAATCCGTTGAAACTCTCTCATTTACAGGGCTTTTTGGGTCGTATCGGCTAACCCCTTTATCGGTTCCAAACCAGACCACTCCTTCGCGATCAATGAAAGTCGAGAGGATCCTGTTGGAACGCAGTCCACCTGAGGTGTTTTCAAATGTAAATCTCTTGCGAAAACCCTCCGCCTCAAATGAAAATGCACCGCGCTCGTCGGTTCCGACCCAGGCCGACTTAGAATCTCCGAAACTTATGGAATTTACGGTGCCAAGGTTGCCCCCAAGTATTTTGAGAACAGGCATTTTCTCGGAAACAAATAAGCCGCTGTTTCCGAGGCTTGATCTCGCGCCCAGCCAAAGTTTTCCTTCGCTGTCTCTTGCCAGGACATTGATAAAAAAGGGACGCGGCCTGGAAATGATCGGTTTCGCTTCACCGTCTTCAAGTTTCATTAAGCCGCCGTTAAATGTGCCGACAATTACTTCACCATTGAATTCTGAAATACTTTTCAGCGGCAGAGATTTACTAAATACCGCCGTTGCCTCGAATTCATTTTCGTCTTTTGTGGCCCTGAATACCGAGCCTTTCGAATCAGTCAGATATACCGCGTTTTCATCGATGTAAATTGAATTTATTGCCCGGTCGGAAGTTTCGTCGATCGGCTCAAAGCTGGTGCCTGAATAATAGAAGGCGCCATTCTCAGTTCCGATCCAGAGGTTGTCGTCCAAATCGGTTTTAAGTGCAAATATTCGCAGGGAGGAAAGTGCCGAAGTGGTTATCGTTTGAACGCGCCGCCCGTCAAATTTCGCCAATCCATTATCTGTACCAAACCATAGAAAACCATCTTCTGTCTGCGCGATCCCATTCACCCTTTCTGATGGAAGGCCATGAAAGGAATTTATCGCGCCCCACTGATGCAGGTTTTCCGTGGATCCAAAAAGATTTTCCAGCAGGGCTTCGTCGATCGGGTCATCCTGCGAAAAAACGGATGCGTGAGTGACTATCAGAACGAAAATCGCCAAAAGCGTGCCGGCACTTCGACGGATCAAATTTGCTGAAAGGCAGGAAAAATGGAGATTGGATACTTTTGGCACTTCTTTTTTCCGGATTATTTCGATTCGAGAAACCGCTTTTGGTCGCGCTCGATCCAGCTCTTTAGTTCTTTTTCGGCTTTTTCGAGTTCATCGCTATTTATCAAACCACGCCTGAGCGATTCAAAAAACGCGCGTGTTCTGACATTGTATGCGAGTTTATCGTACGCTTCATGCTCGGTTCCTTCAGAAAGGTTTGTAAAGAGTTTTTCATAGAGATTTCCGAGACGGCTTTCGACGCCTCTTTGCGACAGGCTGCATTTTCGTGCGATCGCCCAATTCGACAGGCCCAGTGCCAGGTAGCGGAGCGCCTCGGCTTCAAACTCAGTAAGCAGTGGGCGCTTGAAAGAATCCTTAAAAGCAGGGTCGATCATATCCGCACCGTCCTCAAGCACCGTAGCGACAAACCTTAAAAACCTTTCCTCCGGATTGTTTTTGTGTATGAACCCGTACGCCGGCTGCGGTTTGAGCGAACGAACGATCTTTCTGATCTCATTAATATAGATCTCGTGGGGAAATTGCGTCCAAAAAATTATTTTCGTCTCGGGAAGTTCTTGCCAAATCTTTTTTGAAGCTTTTACGCCGGACAAGTTAGGCATCTGTATGTCGAGAATACAGAGCTCTGGTTTACTTTCAATCGTGAGATCGATCGCATCCTCTCCGTTTTCCGCTTGAATTATCGGAGAATATTTGGAGAAATTGTTTGATAAAAGTTCGCTTAGATAACCACGCTGGATCGGGTTGTCTTCCGCAATGAGAATCGGCATAAGGGTAATACTACCAAATTTGTGAAGTTTTTACTTGGGCAAACCCACCCGGCATTTGCGTTGACCAGTGAATTCACCCATGCCAGTTTTGTACTTGTGTGTTGGTTGATCAATCCGAAAGGCATGCGGGAAGAAAGCTTAGAGTTTGTTTTCGCCAATAACTCCACATACAATACCCGCGATGCAAGCAGAGAAGAAATCAATAGATAATGCTGAGCAGCTGCAGCGCGAGCATTATGATGACATTGCCGATGACTACGCGGCACATTACGGTGACGACTGGAGCCAGAAATACCGCTACAAATTCATCAATGAGCCTATGTTTGGGGAGCTGGATCTATCCGGTGCCGAGGTGGTTGACGCACTTTGCGGCAGCGGCGAAACTACCGGTTATCTGCTTGAGAAGGGAGCAAAAGTAACGGGCGTCGATATATCCCCGGATGAGATCGAGGTCTTTGAAACGAATTTTCCGGATTCCAAAGTACAGTGTGCATCGATTCTATCGACAGGGCTTGAGAGTGATTCCTACGATTGCGTTGGAGTAGTTGGCGGTTTGCATCATCTTCACCCAAATCTTATCGAGGCCGTCGATGAGATGCACAGGCTTCTGAAACCGGGCGGTTATTTTTGCTTTATGGAGCCTCATTCCGGCTCGCTTCCGGATTTGGTCAGGAAATTATGGTATCGGTACGACAAACTGTTCGCAGATAACGAAGCAGCGATCGATCTGACCCTGCTAAAGAAGGAATTCTCTTCCAAGTTCGAATTCGTAAAAGAGGATTACAAAGGGAATATTGCGTTTCTATTGGTCCTGAATTCGCTGGTCTTCCGGATTCCCCTGTGGCTAAAGCCGATCTATTCACCGTTTTTAATTGCCGTCGAATCGATCATCCAGAAAATTCAGGGACCGAAGCTGTCTTGTTTTGTCGTATGCCGCTGGAGAAAGATCTGATCCGGCGGCGATAGATGGCGTCTGCAGTCCCAATAAGGCACGGGCGTCTTCACGCGAGGCCTGTGCGGAATCCCGCCTTTGCCGGGCGAATTCCCGCGAACCGCACCCTTTTTGGTACGCGTTACCGGAATTGTTGAGTAAAAACAAGCAGAATCTGCTACAATAAACGATTGAATACTGTAGACAGATGCGGGTGGCTGCTTGAATAATAGGGTGTGGGAGACTTTCTTCCCGCTTATAGATACATTGATAATAGAAGCCGTAAATTGAATCTGATCAGGATGTGTTCGAACGTTTCAGTTTCTTCGATTTTCGGCTGCGGATCCGGATCCGGGTCTGGGTTTGCACCAAACGGCTGTTCGATTTGCTCAAACTCACTAGGTCCGAAATAGCTATCACCGGGTTGATGGCTGTCGCCGGCGAGTACCGAAAGTGAAAGTACAACGATTAAAAATATTGAAGCGAATGCTTTTTTCATTAGTTTTTGGTTCCTCCTATGAAATATCAAAACGAGTATAAAAGCGGATTAAAAAGGGGTGCAAAAAATCTTGCACCTGTGCGATTTCGCAGTGAGATTGAAGAACTCAGCTCTGAGATTCTGGAGCTAGAGGACCAGGGCCGAACCGAAGATGCTTTGCAGTTGCTGGCGCCTTATTGGGCGGGGATCGGCTCAGATCCAAGCCTCGACGGTCTCGGTGAAAGAGAACAGGCCCTTCTCCTTTTTAAGATTGGCTCGGTATGTAGTGCTTTGGGAAGTGCCCATCAAGTTGAAGATTCACAGTCCGAAGCGCGAAGCTACTTGTCGCAAGCAGACAGACTGTTTATAAAACTCCGGGATTCCGAAAATGCCTCAGCCGCAAAAAACAAGATCGGCGTTAGCTATTGGCGCAGCGGTAAGCTTGAGGAGGCAGAAAAGTTTTTGGAGCGCGCAGTTGCCGGTGCGATGAAGCTGAGGAACCGCACCGTTGCGCTGGCAAATCTTGCGATCGTATCGAGTACAAAGCAGGATCATTACCGTGCCTATCAGCTTTGCGGAATGGCCATCGAAGAGCTTGGCGAATCGGAACTTCAATTGCGTTTCCCATCCGGAATATGCCATATGGAATATGGCCTTGCATGCAAAAACATCGCGAAGACCCTAAAAGGAAGACAGCGGGAGGAATACTTTGACAAGGCAATTCTGGCGCTTGATGAAGGGCTTTACAATTTTGAGCAAGTAAACAATTTACAGTGTGTAGTTAGCACCCAGAACAACCTCGGTTATCTTTTTTACAGCCTCGGGGATTACGAAAGGGCCCTTGAATATCTTGAAAGGGCATATAACCTCGGACACGAACTCGGGGAGAAACGTCTTATCGCCGATGTGTCCGATACATTGGCCCGCTGTTTTATAAAAACCCGGCGCTATCCGGATGCGATCAGGTTTTCCGGTGAGGCTGTATCGCTGCTGCGAAATTTCGAACATTCCCTTCAATTATCCGAGGCGCTTCGCAATCAGGCGGTTGCTTTTGCGAGAAATGGCGAGAGAGCTAGGGCACTTGAGGCGTTTGAAGAGGCCCGGGGTGTCGCCAATTTCGTTAATAGCGAAATATATGCTTCACATGCAGATTGCTTGTATCTGATCGAATATTTTGACGAGATCAACCCTGCTGAAAGACAAAAAGCGGTGATGGTGGTTTCAAGCAGCCTGATCGGTTCACAGGACGATGAAGTGATCGAAACTTTGAGGGTCTTGTATCTAAAGCTTCAAACGGCAAGCCGACGGGAAGAGTTTTCTCTTGACGACGCTCTGCTTGATTATGAACGGTTGTTGATCTCTGAGGCGGTTTATGAGGCTGAGGGTAATCAAACCAAAGCCGCAAAACTTCTTGGAATCTCGCGACAGAGACTTAAATCGAGGATTGACGCCAAACATCCCGATCTCGACAATGAACTTCAGCACCTGATCAGGTACGCCTAATTTGATTCACGCAAGCTCTGCAGATTATTGATAATAAGTAAGCAGGTCTCATTCACCGCGCTCATATTCTACCTTTCCTCCGACGATCGTAAGGGCGACATCTGTCTCCGGTATCTCATCTTCCTCGATGGTCAGAATATCTTTTGAAAGGACGACGATATCGGCAAGTTTTCCGACTTCAAGCGAACCCTTTGACTTTTCTTCAAAACCCGACTTGGCAACATTGATCGTGTACGAACGCAGTGCCTCCATACGGCTCAAACGCTGATCAGGATAGAAGACCGAGCCATCTTTAAGCTTTCGGGAAACCGTCGAATAATACGAAGCGATCGGCGATACATCTTCAACGGGTGCATCTGTGCCGTTTGTGACAAGTGCGCCGGATTTCATCAGCTTCTGCCAGACGTAAGCACCTTCCTTGCTGCGTTTATCACCAAGCCGGTCAGGGACCCAGGGAGCGTCAGATGTGCAGTGGACCCCTTGCATCGAAGCAATTACACCGAGTTTTCCAAAACGGGGAATGTCGTCCGGATGCAGATGTTGGGCGTGCTCGATGCGCCATCTTAGATCCTTTTTGTCGGAATTGGCTTTCAGCGATTCCTCAAAAATATCCAAAACCTCCCGATTGGCCCGGTCTCCGATCGCGTGGACACCGAGCTGGTAGTCGTTTTTGGCGGCCAATTCTGCCGTTTTCTTTACTGATTCGATCGGAACAAGATTCAGCCCCGAAAGTTTTGGCTCATCGGAATAGGGCTCAAGAAGCCAGGCGCCGCGGGAACCCAGCGCACCGTCGATCGATAGTTTTATTGCCCTGACCGTCAAACGATTTTCCCCATACCCGATCATTCGGTAATCCGACAGATTCTTTTCAAGGTCCTCGTTCGAAGCACGGATCATCACCCAGAGCCGCAAGGGCATTTTTTTCTCATCGACGAGTTTTTTATAAAAGTCGACGGTTCCAAATCCGGTACCGGCGTCGTGAAATGTCGTAATTCCCTTACTAAGGATCTCTTTCGCTGCCAAATCAGCCTGTTGGCGCGCGCGGGCCTCACGCTCTTCATCGGTCGAAGGCCCTTTATTCGCCCTGGAGACCAAACCCTGCGCGGTTTCCCGCATAAAACCGGTTGGACGCCCCTCTTTGTCTTTAAGTATCTCCCCGCCGGATGGATTTGCGGTCGAAGAGTTGATCCCGGCAAGTTCCATCGCCTTTGCATTTACGACGGATCCGTGTCCGCTGGCATGAGTCAGAATAACGGGATTCTCCGGTGATGCCTTACTGAGTGCATCATGGATCGGAAGGCCTTCGTAGCTTGGTTCCGGTTTCTTGTCCCATTTGTCCTGGTGCCACCCTCTGCCGGTTATCCATTCTCCCGGCTTGGCCTTTTTTGCCGCATCGGCAACCAATGCGACGATCTCATCCCAGTTTTTGGGTTTGGTCAGATCGAGGATCATTTTCGCATTCCCGATTCCCATGAAGTGGCCGTGTCCTTCGATAAAGCCCGGGATCGCCAGTTTGCCCTCGAGGTCGATCACTTTCGTATCCGAGCCGACCCGGCTTTTGATCTCCGCGTCAGTTCCGAGCGCTACGATCTTGTCACCCTTTATCGCGACAGCCTGAACCTCGGTATCAGAATCATCAACCGTAACGATCTTTCCATTAAGAAGGACCATATCGGCCGCGTCACCGCTTCCTGCATTTTCACCTGCCGGACAACCTAGCGCCAACACCGCTGCGAGCATTAAGAATAAACGCGCTACCTTTGCAAATCGAATCATAAGAAGTCTCCTGTCGCTTGAGATTTTATCGATCTAATAGAAATTTCTATCCTCTTACCGCTATCTTTTCGGGTCAACCCCGCTTACTCTTTGATATTTTCTTTTTTCCTTGTCGCGGTCGACATACCTTATACCGTTTTTCATCCATTCCGGCGCCGGTTTTCCTTTCAGAAAATGGTCGAAGAATTCCATCATCCGGCGCGAATAATCTTTTTGATTGTGGCGTTTCCGGAGGCCATGAAATTCTCCGTTATAGTTAAACATGTACACTTCCTTGTTTAGCCTTCTTAGTGCCAGATAAAACTCGATTCCCTGATACCACGGGACGGCATCATCCCGGTCATTGTGAATCATCATTATCGGCGTTTTTACGTTTGGTGCAGAAAACAAGGGGGAATTCTCAAGATATTTGTCGGTTGCATCCCAAAGGTTCTTACCGATCCGGCTTTGGGTGCGTTCATATTGGAATTGCCGCGGCAGGCCAGAGCCCCAACGTATCCCGCCGTAAGCGCTGGTCATGTTTGAAACTACCGCTCCCGGTGCCGCCGCCTTAAAGCGGTCGGTTTTTGTGAGCATATAGGCAATTTGATAACCGCCCCAACTGTGACCCTGAATACCGATCGCGTTTTCATCAACAAATCCCTTGGCGACTATCGAATCCACACCCGGCAGCACACAATTCAGCGCACTTCTTCCGGGATATCCGGTCTTATATACAATGTCGGGCATAAATATCAGATATCCGTTGCTAACGTAGCGGCTAAAATTTATAGATGTTCCGGGTCCGGGATTTCTGAAACGATGAAGATTTTGCGACAATTTTTCGTATAGGTAAACAAGCATCGGATATTGCTTGTTCGGGTCAAAATTATCCGGCTTTATCAAAATACCTTTAAGCGGCACGTTGTCGGCATTCTTAAAGCGAACCAGCTCCGCCCGACCCCAATTGAAAGGAGCGCGCTGTGAATCACCATCGCTCATCTTTTTCGTCGTTTTGAAATCACCGGAAGCTACCCAGATATCGGGAAAGAGATCAAACCTCGAAGCTGTGAACATCAATACATCGGCGTCCTTTGCTTTCGTTGGAGTTGAAAAAAGCTTTGAATCCATCAAAAGCTTCCTCGGTGCTGAGCCCAGTTTTACCTGGTAAAAACCGGCATCCCGCGTTTCTTCATTTGAGGCGCGCAGGAGGAGCCGCTGACCGGGCTTGATAAACCTCTCATCGGGGTCGAGCCGGACATATCGAATTACTGTTTTTTCACGCCTTCCGATTCCTCCGGTTAGTATCTTTGCGCCGCCCCGGTCCGGAGCGATCTGCCATATATCGTAGCGGTCATTGATCAGGATCTGTTTGTCACCTTCGGTCCAGGCGGCCAGACCATAGGAGGGAGGCGTGCGGGGCCGGTCTTCGTCCTCGCGTGAAAATCCTACCCGCAATCTGCCGGTTAGATTTGTTACTTTGCCATCGGGGATCGAGACCGAATTCCAGTCTTTGCCGTCGTAAAAAACAGTGAATTTACCATTCGGCGACCAACTCATTCCGAATTGAAGCTTTTTCTTTAGAAGTTTCCGCTCGCCGGTAAGAGTATTGACGAGGTAATAATCAGTGTAGCCGGCATCAAAATTTCGCAATCTTCGGTAAGCGCGGTCATCTGTTCCGAGGGCGTAAAGGCCATTTGAGCTTGGGCTGACATTTAGCATTGTCTTGTCCGCCAGCTGAACGAATTTCCTTTCGTTGATATGCCAAACTCCCAGGTAGGAACGGTTTCGCTCGGCGATCGCCCTCACTTTTTGCATTGGCTGAATGTAATCGTCTTTCCAATGCCATAGATCCAGACGAACCTTCTCTTCATCAAGGACATTGCTTTTCGGATCCGGCAGTGGATCGGGAATCTGGGCATTGCTCAGAAAGAGCCGGCTGCCATCATATGAAAACCTAAGGGCGCCTTTATCGCTGACGATAAATTCGGGGCGAAATCCAGGGGTTTCGGTTGAAACTATCTCGTTAGCAGCGGATTCCGATCGAAGCCAGTGATAGACCTTAAATTTCGGCCGCTTTGAAGCCGCATCATCCCGATTGCTGATAAACGCAAGCTGGGTCTGCTTCTCGTCCCAGGTAAACTTTGAATATTCACCAGGACCCGAGAGCAGCGCAACCGGCGGTGAATCAGACTCCGGATCTACAGCGTAAGCGCCATTGGTGTCTTCGTTTTTGGAAGAAACCGCATATACCAGCGACTTTCCGTCTTTGCTAAAACTATAATTTAAGACATCGTTGAAGGTGCGCCTAGTTCCGTCCGACATACGGCGAAGTACCAGATCGCTTCCATACTTCTTTTTATTACGTCTCTTGCTTGCAGGAGGCTTCTCTCCTTCTGTCGGTTTATTCCCGGTGATTTCCGGTTCTCGCAGATAGGCGACAAAACCCGCTCCATCTTCCGGCACACGAAAATTCTTTACCCGGGGTATCTTTGTCGCATTTCCGGTGGCCAGGTCTATGATCCCGAGGGATCTCTTCGGAAAATCTGCGGGCTTCTTTTTGGCCCTTTTTGCTTTTCGTATTTCTGCTCTGATTGGTTCGATCGCAAAAAACAAAAACTTCGAGTCGGCTGAAAATGTTGGTGTAAGCAAGCGACCCTGAGCCCGAAAGGCCCGAACCGCAGCCGGATCAAAAAAGTTGGGTCTCGGAACGGCCGGCCGGTAACCTCGCGGCGTCCGCCATTCAATTCCGGTCGCGACATTCTGGACGATCAATTCGCCATCACCATCCTGCGGGTGCAACACATATGCTACAAACTTTCCATCCCGGGAAATTTGTGCCCCACGTACGCTTTTCCATGAATCAAAATCACCGGCGTTAAGCGCGCGCTTGGTGCTGGTTTGGGCCGATATCGGCAGCGAAAGAAGGCCGAAAAGACAGAAGCCAAAGATGAACCGCCGGATAAGAATACGGCCGATAGAAAAAGGTATGCGTTTACCGGAGAAAGACATAGTTTTCTTAAATTGAATTGTATTTTGAAGTCCTATAAGAATAGCCTTAAACGATGCCGATTACAAAATAGTGCTTCCGGGAAGAGCTACGCCTCAGCGTCAGTAGCCCAACCGTCAGGGCGGGCTTCAATATAATAATTTGAGATGGCGGAGACCCGGCTGAGATCACCCGCAAAAGCCGCTCCCTCACGGTCGGGCTACTGATACCCGATCATCGACACCCGTCCCGTTCTAACCATTTCGATCGATTCGAGTGCCTTCAAATATTCTACAACCAAACCTAACGGCACGGGACCAAATTCTGCTGCTACGATATCGCGAATCTCCTGAGCGTTGCGTTTGCCATCTACCAGATTAAGTACTTCATAGGCATACGCGCCGCCGCTACCTCGCAAACCCCTATACCCGAATAACCGAACAGGTCCGTGCTTCTGCACGTCGTATCGGGCACTAAAATAGTTGTACCCAAAAACGGAAGTTGGACCCTTGATTTTTGGATTCCGGCGGAAAATCAAACGTCCTTCGGCTTGTGCCCGGGGGGTGGGTTTCAAACCGCCGACGAGCAATTCGAGATCCGAAAAAAACTTTTCAGCCTGCTCCCTTACATCGGCCGGAATTCTGAAAAAGCTCGACATTGAATCTACCTGGGATCGCTCGTAGCGCAGATGCTGGCGGGTTAAGTTATCGCCTTCATCCCGTGACAACCCGTCTCTCCGTTTGAGCATTATCGCAGTTCGGCTCACGGCCTGCCGTTTTGACAGCTGCCAAAGGGATGAAGCGTCCTTTGGTTTTAGATTGGCCAGATAATAACCGCTCGCCGCACCGATAAATGCCGCCCGCTTTAGCTTCGTCGGGTCGATATTCGCAGGCGTGTCAAAATTCGTATGGATATACCGGTCCGGCCAATCGTTCATATAGATCGCCGGGATCCGGTAGCTGCCTTCGGAATATATCTGGTGATCGCTACCCATTGAAAACTCAACCAGCGACGCCTGCAGTGCTTCTTTACCCCCTTCGAGCGAATGCAGACGGTATTCGGACCGGCCGGTGCTGGCAAATGTGTCGGATTGCCTATTGACGAAGCTCCCGAATGCCTCAGCCACATCGTATGTAAACGACGACAAGCTCATTGGTCCCCGGGTTACATGAAAGATGGCTTTAGTTTTTGAGGGATTTCCTCCAACCATATCCAAATGAATCGCGGCCTTCATACGCCCGGGCAATTCCGGGCTCCCCTCAAACAGCGCCATTGTGCCTTCGATCTCGGGGGGCCACACAAATCGAATCGTCCTTGCGGGCGGATCGATCTTGCCTTCCTTTATCAATTTGCTTAAAGAACGAGCTACTTCAAGGATCGCCACGCAGCCGCTGGCATTGTCGTTAGAGCCCGGCCGCTGATGATCAAGGTGACAGCTGAAGACGATCTCCTCTTTGCGCAATCCCGGGTCGGCACCGGGAATTGTTGCTGTGACTACCTCATAAAACCCGTTATGCTTTCCCGCACGAACTTCCGCGCTAAGTCTTATATCTTCGCCACGCCCGAGCCGCTCTTGAAAAGCACGCGCCTGTTTGAGCGAAACCATGAATGCAAACGCGGGAGTATCGGAGAATGCGCTCAGGTGTCCCCAGCGCACCAGGTTTTCGTTTTCTTTCCACCAACCGGTTCGCTGATTTGCTGCATAGCTGATTATTCCCGCCGCACCAAATTGCTTCACGGCAAGCGGCACAACCGCACCGGGCTGCGAAGATGTAAGCACCAGTTTGCCTTTTAGGTCTTTCCCGGCATAGTCCGTTTCAGATGTTCCGGCACCGATATCAACCAATCCCGCCGTCACTTTCCCGCTCTCGCTGTCCTGCGCGACTGATACCGGCATCGCATCCCAGCTGGCAAGACGGGCATGCTGCACCCAACGGTTTCCCTGCTTTTTAAGCTCCCATAATTCGGCAAACTCCACATCCCAGGGCGGCCTGGATCTCTGTGTACCGTAATATGCCACGCCGTCTGCCTTGTATTTCTTGATCTCGGCATCCGCGAGGCCGTAGCTCTTGAGCTGTTTCTCAATAAAAACGGCCGCCTCATGAAACCCGCGAGAGCCGCGCATACGGTGATGGCGGGCCAGATACTCAAGATTCCGTTTTGCCGCCGTGCCCGAAATCTCCTCCGTTAAGAATCTGATTTTAGACTTCTTCATCAATGGCGGCGATTGAGTATAAATCGAAACTGGAAGCAGAATAAGACTGACCAGAAAAAAGTATATTGTTTTCATTGTTAATTTCTTTAACTTTAGAGTTCTTCAATTTCGATCCTTTGCTCCTCGGCGGTCAATTTTGTTACCCCGCGGCCTGGCTCATTTTAAGATCGAACTCCCGTTACAATTCCTCCGTTTCCTTCCATGCTGCTTTTGCCTCGGAGATTTTTTGCGGCTCTCGAGAACTGAAACAAGTCCACGCGGCGCATTTGCCAGGTCTCCCGCAAACGTACTGTGTATTTTCGATAAATGGCTATGGCTTCCCGATAGGATTCTTCCGAACTTTCGTATTGCTCGAGCTCGCTTTGATTATTCGCTACATGTCTTGCTAGAGTACGCAATTTTATTGGGGTTGTCAGCCTTTTTTGTAAAACTCTAGTGATTGCCCTTACAATTCCAAGCCTTGTGATAAAATCCTATGCATTCTGCTTTTGAAGAATCGGGAACAAAAATTAGTCGTATCCATTTTCAATGACGAACGTAAAAAGGAAGCGGAGCATGAAACGTCAAAACACATTCCTGATTATTGCCAATCCTTACTCGCAATTGGTTTCTTCAATTGTGTTGTCGATGTTGCTTACCTTGTTCTTCAACAGCGTTTCGATAGCTCAACCCAAGACTGATAGATTGCAGGAGCTTCTGAAAGAGACCGAGAAACTCAACATTTGGCGAAAGTCGACAGTCTTTCTTCAGCAGTATCAAAACGCTCGTAACGAAATTGATAATCAGAACAGAGTTGCCGACCGAAAACGCCTAAAACTCCTGAAAACGGAAAAGAGTCTCAATGAGTCCAAAAGTGATATGGGGACTGCCTGGAAGCGGATAAGCGAGATTTATGAAAAAAAGGAAAAGACAGCAAACACAGAATATTTCTCGAAAGCTGTTGATAAACTGCGGACACGAATAAGGTCGCTTCAAAAAGAGTATCGGGAAAGTTCGGCTCTAAAATTCCAACTCCTGGCCGCAAGCAGATCTACCGATCGAACAGTCAGGCTTAAAGCTCAGGCGACGTTAGCGCTGTGGGGTCAGAGAAATTATCCAGAAAAACTAAACACTTCTATTGCTAGGCTTAAAGCAGATTTGCAGGGCATTGTCAGCGGCAATTCGAATGACGAAAAATTTGTAGTCACAACATCGTTGGTGGCTGAACTAGTAGAGTTACATGAGACGATTGAGCATAAAAGCAAAGCAATCCAGGGACTTGAAACCGAGCGAATCAGGTCTCTTCAGGAATTTATAAAGGAAAAACACAAGCTCCATTCGATGAGGTTTTTTTCGTATCAACTGGCGCGGGAACTGATTAAACAACTGCGTACCCTCAATTCGAATAACGTACCCTATCTACAAACTGTCAGGCTGATAAAAGGCCCGGAACTTTCCCTGTTTCATAGCTCAACCTGGAAACAACCGAATTGGTCGGTACTCGATCAGACTCTTCAAAGATATGAGAGTCATCAAGAAACTTATGAAAAAGCTATAAATTGGGAAAAATCGCTTTTAGATAAATATGGCAACCAACTCGGCGCCGTGTCGAAAAAATATCAGGAAACTTTGAAAAAATACTCTGACCATTACCAATATGCTTTGATGGCCGATATCGGATTAGAATTTGTCGATCGCGTTGTTGGCAGCAGGGGGGACCCGATTGGGTTCGGAATCGAGGCGGTTAAGAGTGTTTACGGATTTCGAGAATGGATGAAATCTAAGAAGCCTAAGGACAAATTACCTAGCTTACCGGGCGCCGTTCTTGCATTTAGAAAAGAGCACTCGGTCGATCCGGTACTGGAGGCGGAAACCATTCTAGCTCGAGACCCTAAAGCTTCCGCCGATAAAGTTTTTGGGCCGGCACCGTCCGTTACACCCAAACCCGCGGTCGCAAATCAGGTAGCTAAGAAAGAACTATTGACCCGAAGCGGACAGTTTAAGGATTATTTGAAAGATTATCTAATGGATTTCGTAAAGATAACGAATGACAAGATCGTTACCGGCGGCCAAAAATCCGATCTATTTCGGAGTTGGCTCACCCAAAAAATGTCCGGAATCGATTTTAGTAAGCCGAGTAATCAGACTCGAGAACTATTTGGAAAGTCGGGCAGCTATTTACCTCCCTCGAAAAGGACGAGCCGGGCGTTTAGAAACTTCTTCAATAGGAAGATGGAGGGAGATTTCAGCCATTGGCGTAAAGATAGCCCGTGGGATAAGAAGTACCTAGCCAAGTTGATCTTTGACAAAATTAAAGAATACTTTTTAAAAATAAGCGACGAAGAATTCCTCGCGGCAGCTAATCTCGAAATGGAATGGTTTATAGTACGTCAGCGATTTCACTTGCAGGCAGCGCGAATGCGAATACTTGAAGACCGCATTAGCAAAGCTATCGACACAGATCTTCGTGATGCCGCAAATCAATTAAAGTCTATCGAGATACCGAAACGGACATTGGAGATTTCTGTTGATAAGCCACTTGATGGCCGAGATTTCAAAAACGCAACCGTCGAACTTCTTTATCAAAACCGTGAGCGCGCTGAGGCTGTAAAGCTAAAGGGTCACGAAGGTTCTTTGGAACTACAACCAGCTTTAGGTTTTACCCGAAGAGTTGCACTATTTTCGCCTGGCTTTTCGCTTCCGGAAGGCGATATCCTTTTCTATAGGCTATCGACAGATTCGGGACGTTTATCGAATAACCCTGAAGATGTATTCGATTCGAATCCCGAGACTATCCCGGTTGTTTATTGGGATCTCGATCGCGCGATTTTGATGTTCCGAAATGTCGAAAGTGAAGCCGATGAGAGCCATACTTTAAGGTTCAAATCTCAACCGAGTACGGCTTTGAAATTAGAACCTTATAAGACAACATTCGTAGGTGCCTACAAATTAACCTATGTGGACAAAGTGGCAGGAGTTGTAAAAGGGTATGGAATCATTGGTCCGGAAGGGAAGGCGTTTGGCTATTTTGATACAGTCAATGGCAAACCGGAAACTTTTCAGATGAAGTTAATCGCAGGTCTCCAAAAAATAGACGGCAGTTATTCCCCCTATAACGGAAATATCCGAATTACGCTTCAAGGTACACCTTCCGGTTTTGACGGCAATTGGATATATCGAGCCCGAAGCGATTCGAATAAGGTTGCTCGGGAAGGGGCCTCGCGAGCATACGAAGGGGACCAACAGTTGTGGTATACAACGACAGGTAAAGAAAACTGGACTAGGCTCAAACCCAGGATCAAACGGATTGATATCAAACCTGTGGACAATCGACAGTCTTATCCGATTTCGCTCGATTGGCTCCGTAAGAAATGGCTCAACGCAAGCCGTGCGGGTTCTTCAAAATCTTCACTATTTCCTCGTCTAAATCTAATCATTTCCGGTGATGAGCTTCCGGTAAAAATTCCCCTTCACTTTTTGCACTATCAGAATAAGATATTGAAGATCGAATTTAATGATCCCGGAATCCAGCTCATCGAAAGTCGACCGATCAATAACGCGAGACAATTTCAGGTTACCGTGAGTCTTTTACCAGATGTTATTGAGGGAAAAAAGATAATTCGAATTCAGGGAGAGGAATTCGAATTCGAGCTTAAGTTTAAACAATAGGCCTAATAGTTGACCATGTTTAGGTTCTCAGCCATTGATGACGAACGAAGCAATGACCCGTACCGAATTAAGAGTTGGGTTGAAATGATATAGGGAGAGTATCGCTCCTGTTTGAATGGTTTGGGAAGCGTTCCTTCTTTTTTCAAGCTTGAGGGTACGATTTAGGTTAGTTTGCAGCGCGACACAGCCAAAATAAACGAATAATTTATGAGAATTAAAAGACAGCCAAAAATAAGTAAACCGATTGCGTTGCTGGTATTTTGTTCGATACTGGCCATTGCGAGCTTGGCGATTGGTCAGGGTGTTGAGA
>JABDJV010000003.1 GCA_013003295.1 Pyrinomonadaceae bacterium
GATTTTATTCAAACCGGCCCCGGGGACAATATCCCTCCGTCTAAAAAGACCGAGGCTTATATGATGTATGACACCAAACATCTTTATATCGCCTTTAAATGCTGGGATGAAAAAGACAAGATTCGCGCGACGGTCGCAAAAAGGGATTCGGTATTTGGGGAAGACAACGTCAGGGTTTGGCTCGACACCTATAACGACCAGCGCCGTGCGTATGTTTTAGGTTGGAACCCGCTCGGAATTCAGGCGGACGGGATCTACACAGAGGGCCAGGGAAACGATTTTTCCGTGGATATCGTAATGGAATCCAAGGGAATGATCCATGAATGGGGTTGGAGCGTCGAAGTTAAGATTCCATTCAAATCTCTTCGTTACTCAGCCGGCAAAGGCAAGATGTGGGGCTTTAATGCGGCGCGAAATATCGATCGTCTCAATGATGAGTTTGATTCGTGGATGCCGAATGACCGTAACATCTCCGGATCATTAATTCAGCATGGAAAAATTACGGGTCTAAACGAGATCAAGACCGAGCGGACCCTCGAGTTGGTACCGAGCGTGACCATCTCCGAAACTGGTAAAAGGGTTCCCGCAAATGAAGTTGCCGCGGGCCGGTTTGTAAACGAGTCGATAAAGCAGGAGTACGGGTTAAACATTAAGTATACGATAACGCCAAATGTCACTCTTGATGCAGCAATAAATCCTGATTTCGCCGAGATCGAAGCGGATGCCCCGGTTGTGACAGCGAATCAAAGATTCCCGATCTTCTTTAGAGAGAAGCGGCCGTTTTTTCTTGAAGGTGCGGAAATATTTCAATCGCCGATACGGGTCTTTCATTCGAGAACGATCGTCGATCCTGATTACGCTGCTAAATTAACGGGAAAAGTTGGGAAAAATTCTTTTGGGTTCTTAGTCGCTTCCGACAACGCCCCGGGAAATTTTGATAACGACTCGCGGATCGATCCCGAGGTAAGACCGTTTATCGACGAGTTCGTAGATGAAAACGCACTTTTCTCAGTTCTCCGCCTAAAGCGTGATTTTGGAAAAGAAAACAACATTGGTTTCTTTGGAACGGCACGGGTTTTTCCCGAAAATCGAAACTTTTTGGGCGGATTTGACGGAAGTATTAAGTTAAATCCGAAAACATCGCTAAGTTTTCAGGCGGTCGGATCTCATTCGCGAAAATGTTTTTTCGATCCGAAGTTTGACGATATTGCCAACCCGGGGCAAGCTCAGCGCAACGGTGAGATATGCGGCGGCGCAATTGTCAACGGGGTTCAGGAACTCGGCAGCGTTTATCAAAACTATCGCACCGGAAACGGGCTCGCGTATGAATTGAACATTAACAGTTCCGGTAACACTTCCGGATATTGGATCGGCGCCGGCGGACAATCGGAAGATTATCGATCGGATGTTGGTTTCAATCGCCGTACAAACACAAACTTTGCGTTCTTTGGTTTTCGCCGGAGTACCAAGTCAAAGCCAAAAAACCGTATTATTCGGGCCAACTGGAATAACAATTTTAACTTGAGCTACGATTGGCAGGGAAGGCTTCAAAACACTAATTACAACACGAATATTAACCTGAGTTTTCAGAAAAATACGTTTATCAACTTCTGGGGCGGACTCGAAAAAGAGGTTCTCTACGAAGAAGAATTTGGACTGGTCAGGAATTCGAATCGAAACGGAGCATTCTTTGGTGATGCTACCCGATCCGCGATTCAACCGTTTTTTGGGACATTTTTCCGTACCCAGCCCAGTAAAAAATTCTCTATTGCAACCGAATTCGGGCTGACATTTAATTCATTTGACTTTGATTTCGGGGCGGGAACACGGTTTCCGAGGATCAGCCCGGCGGCGCTGGCTGACCCCGACGCGGCTTTAGATCCAGGTGCGGGTCGGCGATTGTTCTTTTATACCGAGGCCGAATTGGCGCTGACCGATCCATGGCGGTTTTCGGTCAGCTACAGAAAGAGCAAATTGGATCGCAATGACACGGGCAGGACTGCTTTTAATGTAAATATCTACAGTCTGCGTTCCACCTATCAATTTACACGATTTATTTTTGCGCGGGCGAGGATCGACTACAACACATTGCGGTCGAATATCAACGGACAGTATTTGTTCGGATGGGCGCCAAGCCCGGGGAAGGCATTTTACCTGGGTTACAACGATAACTTGAACTACGATGGCTTTAATCCCTATACAGGCGACCATGAGCCTGGCTTCGCCCGCAATCAGCGAACCTTCTTCATACGCGTATCGTACCTATTCCGCAAGAGTTTCTGATTTTTTTCCAGAGGTGATACCGCTTGCGGTTCTCGATACGATGTAATCGATAAAGGAGCCGTCGGTGGTTCTTCCGTAGTAGGTCGTGTTCGAGCCCGATCCGACAATCTCGCCGTCGTAGGAATGCCGTGTTCCGTTTGGACCTTCGAGCATGGCTCCGCCCGTAGTATCCATATCCATGATCTTTCCAAAGCCTATGTCCCAGCCGGTGCGCGACGTATTTTCCTGTTCGCTTTTTACGTTTAATGATCGTATTCCTTTCTTTTTTTTGCGTCTTTTCGCGTATTTCGCGGGAAACTTCCTGGGTTTTCATTCCGGTAACCCCCTTGCTGACGCTACGTCCGATGCATAAAGTCGTAACGTCGCTGAGGGTGACGAACATAAAATGCTGATTGTACGACACTTACAGCGTCGAATCGAATAATTGCCAGTTTCGTAGGGTTCCACCCTACGCTATACTGTTTGACGCCTTTGGCGACATGATGCCCGATTTTCAGAGTTTCTCCGACTTTTCAGACGGCCTCCAATGGCACTAGGTCCCTAACAGGGACGCCCGGAACTTCTAAGACTTTAGAGACTTCCCCGACTGTAATTCCGTTTCCTCGAGAAATACCCGCGCTAGAAATTGTTTCCAACCAAACCTATTGATTTACAATCCCAATTCCTGAATTCGAAAACGCAGAAATCTTACTGCGGGCTATATAGGATGAAAGGAAATTAAGCACAACCTGCATAATTCCTCTTGTAATTCCTGAGCCTTTGATGTATAACCTTAAGCGGACACTGCATTTCTCGTTTTTTGATAAGGAGGACAAATGAAGCTAGCAAGAAGTACTATAGCTATTGCCTTAAGTTTTTCCCTCGTTTTTATCTCTTTCCAAACTTTAACAATCCAAAGCGTTTCAGCTCAAGATTCAAAAATAGCACTACAACGTGGATACAGAACAGGATACTCGGACGGATATATGTCCGGCTATCGTGATGCCATTGAAAATGCTGCCAAGAGCTACGCGCGACACACTGAATATAAGAACGCAAACCGTGCCTATAACAAGGACTACGGTGCGCTCAAGGATTATCAAGACGGCTACCAGCAAGGATTTGAAGGTGGCTATGAAACCGGATACAGCAAAAAGAGTTTTGACGCTACAATTCCGACGACCTTGAAAAACCGCGGTGTGATCGATGTAAAAACGCCGATTGAAAAAGCAAAGGAAACGGTAAAAGCACCAACGGAGAAAGTTACGGCACCTGTCGAGAAAAATGTAGCAAAGACAACACAAGCTACTAATACTCCGGCAGGGAACACGGTAGCTCAAAATACAACCACGCCCGATACAACATTGGGCGACACAAATAACAAATCGATCGAAACCACAAATACGGCGAATACCCGTATGAGTGGCGAAGCTCCGGTAATCACCACCAGAACTGAGACAGCACGTTCAGCTTTTAGCGGTGACGACATTATTATCATTCCGCCAAAC
>JABDJV010000023.1 GCA_013003295.1 Pyrinomonadaceae bacterium
AATCTTATCTGAATGCCTTTAGGTACGGATGTATTAACGTTCATTTTTCACTTTTACCAAAATACCGCGGCGCCGCGCCGGTGAATTGGGCCATTGTCAAAGGAGAAACTGAAACCGGGATCACTACGATGAGAATGGACCGAGGGCTCGACACCGGTGATATTCTTCTGCAGCATAAAACCGCTATCGGCAAACGGGAAAACTCCGTTGAGTTGATGGAAAGGCTATCAGTTAAGGGTGCCGAGCTTTTAAGCGACACTCTCAGGCGGATCAATGACATCGTGCCGGTCAGCCAGGACCAAACGGAGGCCACACTGGCTCCGATGATGTCTAAGGACGACGGATTGATAGACTGGAATCAAACCGCCAAGGAGATTTCGGATCAAATTCGAGGGTTTCAACCGTTTCCGAGGAGTTTTACAAGTTACGGCAACGAAAAGCTGACAATTTGGGACTCTGAAGCACTTGATGAGAAAATCTCCACCGGAATGCCGGGTGAAATACTTAAAGTAGTACCTGAAGGGCTGCTTGTAAGTTGTGGAAGCAATACAGTATTGAAGATTCTGGAATTGCAGGCTGCAGGTAAGCGGCGAATGAATTCGAGGGATTTTTTAAACGGAATCAGGATGGAAGCGGGTGATGTTTTGGGAGCATGATTAAGCTGCAATGACCTATCAGGTAATTACATTCTATAAATTTAAGGATCTGAGCGAGCTATCAACCCTTAAAGAGCTCTTGCTTGGCGCGCTAAAAGAACATTCCATTTTCGGAACCATTATTATCGCGGAAGAAGGTTTTAATTCTACCGTTTGCGGAGAAACGGAAAATACCAGACGGTTTGTTGCTGAATTGAAAAGCATCTTTCAAACCGAGATTGAGTACAAGTCGTCGTTTCACAGTGAAATAGCGTTTAAACGCCAAAAAGTGAAAATAAAAAGGGAGATCGTCACGTTTCGAAAGGATGTCGATATTCGCCTTGGCGCAGGAACACACGTTGAAGCCGGAGCTTGGAATGCCATATTAAAAGACCCGGAAATGTTAGTTCTCGACACCAGAAATGAATACGAGTATTCAGTGGGAACGTTTCAAGGAGCCTTTAACCCAAAAACAGAGAGTTTTAGTGAGCTTCCGGACTTTGTCGAAGATAATCTCGATCCGGGAGAACACAAGAAGATCGCAATTTTCTGCACAGGAGGAATCCGATGTGAGAAGTTTGCATCGTACCTCAAATCGAAAGGGTTTGAAGAGGTCTTTCAGCTCGAAGGAGGAATACTGCGCTATCTGGAGGAAGTACCGCCGCAGCAAAGCCTCTGGGAAGGCGAATGCTTTGTCTTTGACGAAAGGGTTTCTCTGGACGAGGAGCTCAAAAAGGGTAAGGCGCCTGATCTGTCTGTAAAGAAAGAGGATCTACCTAACGAGAAGGATCAGAGCTGAATAAGATGAAGATCTCGCCCGCCCGAAAAGCCGCGTTTGAAGTCCTTTTTAGAATTGATAAGGAGAAAGCGTTTTCGTCTATACTCCTACCGCGATACGAGCAGAAACTCGACGTTCGGGACAGTTCATTATGTCACCAGCTGACGCTTGGCGTGCTGCGCAACAAGATCTATCTCGACCGGGTCATCGAGTTATTTTCCGCCAGAAAGACCGGTAAGTTTGATCTGGAGGTCTTGACCGCGCTCCGAATCGGACTATACCAGATCCTATTTCTGGAGAAAATCCCAGCCTATTCAGCGATCAACGAGTCAGTAAATCTCGTAAAAGCGGCGAAGAAGAGATCGGCCAGCGGACTTGTTAACGCCGTACTGCGAAAGGCCGTAAAGCAAGAGATAAACCTCGATTTTGGTGATAAGGTCGAGCAGATTTCGGTCGAGAATTCACATCCCAGGTGGCTTATCGAGCGATGGGCGGATCAATTCGGCCTGGTTCGCGCCGAAGCTCTGGCAAACGCAAACAACTCGAAGGCGAGTTTAACCTTCAGGTTTACAAAGCGTTTTTTTTCAAAAAGCGAGAGCGACCAACAAAAAATATTAAAAGCGCTCGCGTCAGATGACAATATCGAGAGATCGGAATTGGTCTCAAATTGCTACCGTGCTTCCCGTATGACCCGTGAGATTGATGACCTTGCACAATCGAATTTTATCTATTTTCAGGATGAAGCATCGCAATTAACAGCAGATGGGATAACGTTGGAACGCGATCAGGTTTTCCTGGATGTTTGCGCGTCACCCGGAAGCAAAGCAACTTATGTAGCGGCATTCAGTGACCAGAATGCGCTGGTTGTGGCTGGTGATTTGTATCCTCATCGGATACGTACATTGAAATCAAATGCGGAAAAACAGAAAGCGGTCGAGATCGCGATCGCGATGTACGATGCTGAAAAGGCGCTTCCGTTTCCGGACGAAAGCATTGATGTTGTACTAGTGGACGCCCCTTGCTCCGGTACCGGAACGATTCGTCGAAACCCAGAGATCCGCTACTCGCTCAGTCGGAGTGATTTTGGCGAGCTTGCTTCCAAACAACTTACTATCCTGAAAAATGCATCAAACCTGGTTAAATCCGGGGGCAAGCTGGTCTATTCGACCTGCTCGATCGATATAG
>JABDJV010000033.1 GCA_013003295.1 Pyrinomonadaceae bacterium
GGCTCCTTCAGACTCGACCTAAAATCACGTAAGAACGCCTCATAATCCAGGCCGTATCTTCCCGAATCGTATTCAAGCGGCAAGGTTTTCTGCAGGATCAGATCCCCCGTGTCCACTTTTGGAGCAACGAAATGGACGGTAATGCCGATCTCCTTTTCGCCGTTATATAACTCCCAAAAAACCGTAGGTCCGCCCCGGTAAAGCGGCGCGAGGCCCTGATGTATGTTGATCGAACCTAACCCCGGAATCTGAAATACGGCCTTTCTGATAATGTTCGTTCCGTACAGAATGCCCAAGTCTGCATTCAGGTTCCGAAGGGTTTCTTTTGTTGCTTTTGAGTGGTAATTGTCCACATAAAAGAGGGGTATTCCCAGTTTGTCAGCTACGTGAGCGAGCTTTTTCTGTTTGCCCTGAACGGCATCTAATTCCTTTGCGCCGTCTGTCGTGCCGCCCAGAAGCCTTGCGAAAAACTTTTTCACGGTTTCCCAGTAGCCATCATACTTTATGGAACGCTCAAGTTTTTGTTTGAATGTTCTTTTTGGCTCACGCGGCTCTTCCACATAAACGCCGGCAATTTCGATCAGTTCGTTTTCCGACAGAAGCTCCAAAAGTCTCTCGCACCCTCCGTTGGTCAAAATAAAAACTTTTAGCTTTGAATGTTGCATCTATGGAGATCACCGGGCTTATGTTTAAAAGCTTGGAATTTAAACAGGGGATTGAACAACTGCGGGTAGGAATTATCGGTTTAGAAGATCAAGATACAAACTTCGCCATTTGTATCGAATTTTTGACCATCTATATTTTACACATTCTTTATGGGCTTTTTCAATTATTTTCCGTGCTAATTCTCGATTTTCCAGTAATTTACACGCTTGTTGCGCAAGCGCAGCGTGATCATTCTTATGAGCAAGAAGACCGGTCTCACCGTCCTCGACGATATATGGAATTCCGCCTGCGTTGCTGGAAACAACCGGTAAACCACAGGAAAACGCCTCAATTATTGAAAGCGGCATATTATCAACCACCGAAGAATTCAGATATATATCAGCGGAATCGTATACCGACGGCATTTCATCCTGAGAAACTTTGCCGATAAACTCAACATTTTTTAGATCAAGTTCCCTTGCGAGCGCGACCAGTTCCGCCTCCTCGTTGCCAAAGCCGGCGACAATCAATTGTGCGTCAGAATACTTCTCCTGAATCTTTTTAAATGCCCTGAGAGTGGAGGCAACATTGTAGTGTTTTTCAAATGTTCGATTTGAAAGAAATGCGGGCTTCAGCGTTTCCCGTTTGCGAAAGATAAATTTTTCCGCTTCGACAAAATTGAAAATCGATTCTGCCTTTAACTTAAATTCTGCAAAGACGTCGACCAAAAACTGCGACGGTACGACTATCGCATCAAATTCCCGCATCGATGAAGTAGCGAGCCATCCCCAATTTCGCAGATGTTCTTCCGCTTCACCGGTGTGGTAATCGAGAATAACGTGCTTTCCAAAAAATTTTGAGACAAATAGCGGCGGGAGCGTAGAGATCACATAACTTGTCGTACCCGACGAAAATACGTGTACAAGATCATACGCGGCCAGACGGGTCGCGAGCAGCCACCAAAACTTGATCGATGTTGCGAGAGTCCTGAGGATCCGTATGTTTTGAATAAAAGAGAAATATTTTAGCCGCGGATTGTTTGGAATTAACGTCAGTTCGATCTCTTCATCTTTGGCAAAGGCGTCGATCAGTCGATTCGCTTGAATAGACTGGCCGCCCAAGACTTCCATCGAAGGAGCAACTACGGCCACCTTAATTTTGTCGGTTGCGTTATCTGCCATCCAGTTTTCTCAGATATAGTTCGGTAACACTTTCCAACTGGCTTTCGCAGATAAAGCGGTCGGTGACGACCTCACGGCCGTTTTGACCCATCGCTTTCGCCCGTTCGGGATTTTTCAATAGCGCTGTCAGATGTTTTGCCATCGCTTCGTCGTCATTTGATTCGACCAGAAATCCCGTCATTCCCTCAATGATCGCTTCGCTCGCCCCCCCGACGTTTGTTGCTACTACGGGCTTTGCCGCCGACATGTATTCGAGGATCGAATTTGAGAATCCCTCGGCAAAAGAAGTTAATACGCACGCATATGAAATTGAAAGCAATTCGGGAACGATTCTGCACCGGTCAATAAAATGCGTTGTCTCACTCACGCCCAGGCGTTCAGCCATACTCATAAGAAAATTTTTGCGTTCGCCTTCACCGGCAAAAACAAAATGGGTATTTGGAAACTCCTCTTTCAGATGTTTTGCAACACGCAAAAGCATCGGTTGATTTTTCACGCCGTGCCGCAGGTTTGCAACGAGCGTAACAAAGTTGATCTCCGGGTTGGTCGGCAATCCAAGCTCCGTGCATATTTTTTCGCGATCCGTTTCCTTTGGTTTAAGGCGCATAATATCGAGGCCGTTATAGATGACTTCGATCTTCTCGCCGTAAATTCCCTTTCCCCCAAGATATCGCTTGACCGCTTCCGAATTTACAGTGACTGCGTCGGCCATCCTGAAAATAAGCTTTTCGGCACGAATCTGCAGGTTGGTTCGAAGCCCCCGGGTCTCTCGTTTTGAGGCGATTTTTACCGGTACTCCGGCATATCGGGCAGCCAAAACCCCAAAAATATTTGTATAGAAATCGTGCGTATGAACAATTTCGATTTTATTCTTGCGAAGAAAGCCCGCGCATTTTTTTATCTGGCGGAGAAAATTCAGATTGAAGAAGCTGTTTAGTTTGTATTCCGGGATCTCAGAAAGCCCAAGCTCCTCAACTTCTTTAAGCAGAGTCCCTCGCTTACTTAATGTCGCAACAAAAACCTGAAAAACGTCGTCTTCGTGCAACAGCTGCGTCAATTGCACCGCCTGGCGCTCGGAGCCGCCTTGATGAAAACTGCCGATGAATTGAAGGGCATTTTTCTTCATCTGCCTACTAATGAATCTGAAGAAACCGAAGAAAATTCACGGAATAACAGATTAAGCCTATTCTTCCATGTCAGTTTTAAGGATATAGGTGTTAGATTGGTTTTTCGGAAGCGAAACATTAAAGACATTTTTTGGTGTTCTGACATAAAGTTTGTCGCCAAAACGTCTTGCGATCGCATAATCCAGACCTTTCGGATCCTGAACCACAACTCTGCCATCAAGGGAAAAATTACTGCCATTGATCAAAACAAATTCTTCCGGAAGTCTGTCGTCGGGACTCATGCGGGCCCAAAGGAACCTGAAATCGGTATTAAAGAATTCCGTGCGAATGATCTGTCCATCACCGTCGGCAAAAACAAACAGGTCGCTGTAATTGCGATAATTAACGACAAAGGCCCTGCCGCCTTCAACAGTAGTTTCGATTACCTCGGGCTTTTCGAATCCCTTCTCGTTTGGCACCATAAAGGTGAAGAATTCCTGCGGGCCGACGCCTTTTGAAACATACTGCACCAATGGCGCCTTATCACGATCTCCATAACAATTGGAAACCCAACCATCTTTGATCCGCCAGTTTCCATTATCACCAAACGTAAAAAGCTCAAGGCCAAAACCCTGAGAATTTGTCTCGCTCACGTAATCTAAGCCATTTAAATTTCTAATTTCAGGTCTGGTTTTACGGTCAAAATTAAAATTCTGCTTATAGCTATGTTTGCCGGCGGTTTCTACGAAATCCCTCATGATCCAGTAGTCATTCTTTAAGAACAGGATACTGCGGGTGTGTGTTGCCGGAGAATTCTCAAGCCTCTGATATCCATCATGCGACCCTTCAAAAAAGTCAAAACGGTCTTCAGACAGCCAGTTTTTAACACTCGGCACAGCTTTGGTTTCCCAGCTGAATTTTCCCCCGGCTTCAGAGGAGGATTTTTCATCGATCGTAAGCGTATTGTGCGCTTCACTCGAACGAAAATAGTCTCTAAGGTCTTTAGATTCGTTGTAGGTATAGGTTCCTGAATCAACCAATATGGGTCTTCCGCCTGCGGCCAATTCGAACGAAAGCGTATCGGCGTGTCCGTGACCACCATTTAGCGAACCGATCTCGCCAGCATCCACGATCATATAATTATCGGTTGCCGCCCATC
>JABDJV010000038.1 GCA_013003295.1 Pyrinomonadaceae bacterium
CTACTAAGCCTGGTGATGATCGGACTCTGTATCTGGAAAAGATCGAAGTAAGAAACCCCAATTTTAGTATATTAAACCTGTCTGGTGCGGCTATGCCGCCCGATGTGCGAAAAGTCTCCGACTTTTCGACAATAGATTAACCCCACTCAAGGCTCCGCCTTGACCCTCACATATTATGAAGATCTCCCGCGATAATCCGTTCTATTTCATCACCTTTGTAACCAATGATCGTCTCAATGTCTTTCAAAAGCGCGAATTAAAGAACCTGATCAGCATGTCTTTCGACGAGGCTAGAAAATCTGCTGATTTTTCAATTTTCGCCTATGTGATAATGCCCGACCATGTTCACTTGATTACTAGTTCGGAATATAAATCCTCAGTGGTACTAAGATATTTGAAAGGCATTTCGGCGAGACGAATAATCGATTTTCTTAAGAAGAAAAACTTTCAAACTTCTCTCGACAAACTGGGACACAAGACCTTAAAAGGGAATTGGAACTACTCGCTTTGGCAGCATCGTTCGAATGTTTTATCCTTGATCAGCGAGAACATTTTGATGGAGAAAGTAAACTATATTCATCAAAATCCTGTGAAAGAAAACCTTGTAAAGACTGCCGGGGACTATCGCTGGTCGAGTGCCAGATTCTGGAATGGAAATCCCGCCGATGATGAGCCTTTGGAGGTCGATGCTCAGAAAATTCATAGGAGGAAGGCATAGCCTTTCTGGTTCGAGATTTTTTATCGGAAAGTCAGAGACTTTCCGCACATCGGGCGGCACAGCCGCCGAAAGCCAGGTGAGACCAGCTTCAAATACTGGATTTGCGAGATTTTCCCTGAGACGAAAATCCTTTATTATAAATATATCGACCGGCTCGCGTTCGACGCGGACGGGCAGCTTTCCGGAATAAGATTTCACATCGGACCGCACCAATAAAATGGAACTTACAGACCTTCAAGCAAAATACGAACAGATCAAAGATAAAGTGACCCAGCTCGGGAGGTTTCTTTGACGCGCCTAAAAAAGAAGCCGAGCTAGAAAAACTCGAAAAACAGATCTCTGACCCGGATTTCTGGAATAACCAGGAGAAGGCCCAAAAGATCGTTCAAAAACGAAGTCGGATCGAGAAATCCCTCGAGAGTCAGAAAGAGTTCGAAACGGCGGTTTCGGACGCCGAGGTTCTGTTCGAATTTGCGGAAGGCGATGAGGATTCAGCGAAGGAGTTGGAATTGCTCATCACGAAGCTCGAAAAAGAGGTTGACGACGCCGAAACCAAAAGCCTTCTGTCCGGCGATAATGATGCCAACAATGCTATATGTTCGATCCAAGCCGGCGCCGGCGGAACGGACGCGCAAGATTGGGCAGAAATGCTGATGCGTATGTATCTTCGCTGGGCCGATAAAAAAGGGTTTAAGGTCGAGATACTGGATCAGGCCGCCGGTAGCGAGGCGGGAATCAAGTCGGCTACGTTTCGGGTTGAGGGCGAATATGCCTACGGTCTTTTGTCTGCCGAGGCCGGCGTTCACCGCCTGGTCAGGATCTCTCCATTCAATTCGGGCGGAAGCAGAGAAACATCATTTACTTCCTTTTTTGTGTCGCCGGAAATTGACGAAGACTTCGATATTGACATTGAAGACAAGGACCTGCGGGTCGACACGTATCGCGCCTCGGGTGCGGGCGGGCAGCATGTAAATGTAACGGATTCGGCAGTGCGTATCACCCATGTTCCGACAAATATTGTTGTTACTTGCCAGAATCAGCGATCCCAGTTGCAAAACCGACAAATGGCAATGCAGGTCTTGCGTTCAAGGCTCTATGAGCTGGAGATGGAAAAGCGCATGGCCGAGAGCGCTGAACTTGAAGAAAACAAGCAGGACATCTCATTTGGCTCGCAGATTCGAAACTATGTGCTTCACCCTTACCGGTTGGTCAAAGACACCCGTACAAAATTGGAGCGCAGCGATATTGACGAGGTGTTAGGCGGTGAGATCGATGATTTCATAAAGGAATTTCTGTTAGTTAAGAGAGGATTGCAGTAAGAGAGATCACGTAAATCTTAGAGAATTACCTGAAATTGTGTATTATTGAGTCTGAACTTTGAACCCCCCAACCCTTTTACAATGGCTACTCGCTCAAAAAGAAGAACAACCGCAAAAAGTAAATCCCGTTACAATGAAATTGTCGCAATAATTCTCGTGGCGATTTCTTTGCTGCTATTGCTATGTCTTGTTTCTTACCACCCCAGTGATTGGTCTTTTAACACAAGCACTTCGGAATCTACCCAGAATTGGGTCGGAGTCGTCGGGTCGATCATTGCCGATGTGCTTTTTCAAGCGGTTGGATTAATGGCATATGTTCTGCCGATACTATTTCTCACGATCGCCTGGAAATTTTTCCGGTCAAGCCGCTTGCATATTCCGAAAGGCCGCCTTTTGGGCATCGTTCTCTTTGTGCTTTCGGGAACCGGATTGCTAACGCTATTTACTCTCTACGGCGGAATTACCGGTGCATTTGCGGAACAGCTATTTACTTCATTGATCGGATCGATTGGATCCGGAATTTTGCTGACCGCCTTTTTCCTCGCATCGATCCTGTTGATCACAAATCTTTCATACGCATCATTCTTTGAGAGTGTGAAAATGGGCTGGGAGAATTTGCAGTTTAATCTGAAGGAGTGGTTCGCCAAATACCGAAAATGGCAGGAAGAAGGTGAAAAGGAAGCGAATGAAAGGATCACGCAGCGAAACAAGCTTCGTAAGGAGATCGGTAAGAATGAAACACCAACCATTTTGACCGGAGGCGCAAAAGCCGAAAAGAAACCCGCCGCCAAAACTGCCGATTCGAACAAGGATTCGATCACAGAAAAGGTATCTGCAGTGATCAAACGTTTGGGAGAACCACCCGAAAATGTTGAAGCAAAGGCAGCGGAAATTGATGACGCCAAAAGTTTAGCTGAGAACAAGCCCACGAAGGAAAAGGCTAAAGCGGTGGGCGCGAACGATATTTCCGGAGCAACAGGATTGAGCAAAGAATCGGTCGGGTCGAGGCCCAAAGGCGCTGTTACCGAAGGGGAAAGGATATCAGTTAATCCT
>JABDJV010000041.1 GCA_013003295.1 Pyrinomonadaceae bacterium
GTTAAATGCAATCCAACTCATTGCGATCAGCTGGGTCAAGACCATAAGCTGCCACGCCGCTTCGAATACAAGCGCGTTTGTGGTTTTTACCGCAAACGAGACAAAACAAATGACCAGATAAACCAAAAAGAGGCCGTAGGCCAGGGGCGGCCTCTTCAAAACCAGTGAAATTTGAAACAAGAGCGACAAAAATAAAAATCCAATGGAGATCATCGTAATCTCAAGCGGAATTCCCAGATCAATGGTTTCAAACGGGATGGTGGCGACAAATCCATAAAAGGCCCACCGAACAAACTGGTTTACATACGGATCGTTATTTGTATACAGTTTTACTCTTACCGGCGGAGAATCGATAGTTTCGTCCATCTCGACCGGCAGCACACCTGCATTTGTTAGATTTTTCCGTCGGACCACATTCATAAAATTAATCAGGGGTTTTGATCCTGAAACCAAAACCCCGTATTCGTGGAAACTTTTTCACTGCCAATCCGTTTTGGATCAATGAAAAATTTAATGTTGATTCATAAAAGTACTAAAATTCGCTTTTTACCTCTGACAGTTTCATCTCCGGCGCCTCAATTGTTGCTTTTGACCGGTTGCTGCCAACAAAATCAATCAATTCATCGGCAATGCTTTCAAGTGACCTTTCATTCGTGTCAAATTTTAGGACGCGCAAATTTCCCCGCTCCTGAAGACGACCGACGGTCCGTATATAAGAATCACGATAGCGCGTCAAAAACTCATTGATTTCCCCGTCCGATTTGAATTTCATCCTATGATTCTTAGCCCTCGTTCTAACCCGGTCGATCAAAACGGCGTTTGGCGCGTCCAGCCAGACGATCGTGCCAAGCATCTTCGACCAACGGTCGAGAACATTTTTTTCCCATCGCTGCATTGACCGACCGTAAAGCTGTCGATCCGCCCTGATTTTGCTCAAAGCGAAAACCACACCTTCATCGAGAAAAATTGCGCTATCTGGATCGGTAGTCGATCCTCCCTTGATTGTGTTGTTCCTCAGGACCGATTTCATAAAGTAGTTATAAAATGCATGCAGGCGAATCACCTGCTTGCTGTTTTCTAAATTGATCGATCCATCCTTAATGAACATTTGGACGAACCTCGGAAACGAAATCAACGAACTTTTTGCCAAAATCCATCGAGGTAGTCCCCATATCGTAATTCCCGCGGCGATAGACGAATCCCTTGCATTGAGCAATTTTGACAAAGTGCTTTTCCCGGCTCCCGAAGGCCCGATGATTTCGCCGGTCAATGCCGATTTCATTCGCATAACGATAACTCCCTAAAGAGATGCCCAAACTCTGTTTCGCAAATCCGACAAGACGCTGTCAAGAGGCCGGTTTGCGTCGATCAAACAGGCATTTGAATCACGCCAGTCAATCTTCCACAATTCTTTCGAACGCCTGAATACATATGGTGACGGCTCATCTGGTTTGCGATCGACGGCAGTGTTTGGCTCAACCCGCAGGACGAACAATTGCTCCGGCGGTAAGATATTCCTGTAAAAACGCTTTTCAATTCTGACCAATCGACCGCCGGTTTCATCTGGGATCTTTGGAGCGTCCATAAGATTCAGATTTGGTATCGGATAACGGTCGCAAATGACGATCAGACCGTTAGCCGCATCCCTGCGGATCCTTTTATAAAGCCTGTAACGGTCTCGTGCCGTACAAAGCCATCGCAAACGCTGGAGGAAAATTGGTTTTGAACCAAACTCGTCGCTTGAGCCGGACAGTTTCCGACGAATTTTCAATACTGCACCAACTAACAACGTCAAAAACGATTTCGGAGGTTTTCCAAGATGCGCGTTCCTCACCTCGAACTTTCTCGATAGCCACTTCGATATTTCATTGACGCTGGTTGTTTTGCCGGCGCCGTCGCCGCCAACAAATGCCAAAAGCATTCCGCCGCCTTCAAATCGCTTACCGGGATTCTTCTTGCGAAGCAGTTTTCGTCCGACCTTTATCAACCCGCGCTTTGCTCGCGTTAAATGCTCGATTAGAAAGTGGCTGCGAGAATAATCGGAGAGCGCTTTTTTCATTTTGAAATTAAGCTCCATTTTCTTCAGAAGGCTACTTTTTTGCCCAAGGAGCGCCAAACATTCATTAAAGAATTGCTTGTCCAGAAACTGGAACTGCTCGTGCAAAACAGACTCGAGTTTTTCGGGGTCGACCCTATCCTCCAAATAGTTGAGCTCACCGAATATCTTCTTTTCGCAATTTGCCCTTTCTCCTATCAAAGCCTTTCCCAGCCTTTCCAAAGCGGAAAACTTCAAAACGGTTCGAATAACGAATAGGACCAGCTCCATTTCATGCGACGCAACGAAAATGATCCCTTCCCGGTTTGATCCGGCGAGAAGGGAACGTTCGACGGGCAGACGGTAGTTGTTTGTAAGCTCATTTCCGAACACCAGTTGATAGTGCGCATGGACATTAATAAAGTCTTGGATCTTCGGATCGTACCCGTAAAAGTTGACGACCCCCGGCACCTCTTTTTCCCGGGGTGGAATCGCCTTTTTGAATCCGAGACCACTTAAAACTGCGGCAAATTTGGTGATGTCATGGCGGCCGATCAAAAGATCCAGATCACCCTTACCTTCGAGCCATTGACCGATCCGCCAATTGCTCTTCCAATGACAATACTGAATATTGTCCGCATCGAGCGTTTCCAGCAATCTCGTTATTAATCCGGAATCCTTCGAAGCTCTCCGGGTCTTTTCAGGCATTTTCAGTTCCTGCATCTTTAACTCCGATCGCCCTTTGAGAAAACATTTCGTTTTCCGGCAAAATAATTCTCCTCAGTCCCTGGGGCAAATAGTTTCCCAAAATCTTCAACATCCAGATTCCGTCGCTTCCAAGAAAAAACTGCGGCGCAAGTCTTATGACCGCAAAAAGTAACGGCGCAAAAAGAAATAGGATTGCTGCCAGCAGAATTTCTGCAGGCCATCCCAAATTGCGCAACAAATAAACCGTTGGATAAACAAACGCCAAAACGGTTGCGGTCAAGATCATTGGTTTCAAATAGACCTTGGCAAAATCAAACCAAGTTTTACCGACGATACTCAAGCTCATTTGCGTCATCAGCAGATAATTTACGGCAACCGCCGCCAGAACCCCCGCTGCAACGCCGGGAACTCCCCAGAAGTGCCCGATCCATCCCCCGCCAATTACCATTGCCGCGTAAATTCCGTGTCTCCACGCTCTTCGGTAAACTGCGCCGGTAGACTTTGCCAAAAGGTCGGAAAATTTGTAGCTCGATCGCATCATGAACCCCAGCAAAAGGATTCGAAACGGCAAAACAACCGCAGTCCACTTTACGCCGAGCACAACATCAACGATTTCGGGGGCGATGATAAACCCGGTGACGCTTATCGGAAGCGTTACGGTCGCGATCAAGTTTGCACCCCTCAAATAGAGCGTTGCAAGCCTTGGCTTTTGGCTCTGGATCTTTGCGATAGAAGGAAATAAAACCTTATCGATAACCTGCCCCATGACCGTTGCCGGTATTCCCGTTAGTTGATAAGCACGTCCATAGATTCCCAGCGCCGTCATTCCCAGGAAACGACCGACAATAAAGTTGTCGCCCTGCCGTGCCGAAAAGTTTGCAAATCGGGCAAGCGTATGACCGCCGCCAAAAGAGAGCAGCTCCCGAAAAGCTTTTCTCGAAAACAAAAGGCTTTTCGGAGGGTAGCTGACCAACAATAGCAACGTTTTGAGCGCAGCCGTGGCCAAATTTGCCGCCACCAGGGCCCAAACACCGTAGCCTAATAACGCCGGAACCACACCAAATACAAAATATCCGGCACCAAATGAGAATACGTCTCTTATTGCCAGCCAGCGAAAACGCGATTCGCGTTGGGCCAAAGCCTCCCCGATCGTACCGATTCCCCGAAGCGGAAAAAGCAACGCCAACACCTTCAAAACGGGCTCAATTTGGGGCGAACCAAAAAAGGCCGCCAAATACGGGGCCAAAAGGAATACAATGGTTCCGGAAAAAAGCGCAAAAACTATCGAAACACTGAAGCCCGTGCTTAGATGATGTTCGGATAGCTCTTCACGCTGAACAATGGCCGCGCCCAGGCCCAGCTCGGTGATAATTTCCGAGAATCCGATGACGATCATTGCAGCACCGACTATTCCGAAATCTGCCGGGGAGATCAGCCTCGCAAGCAAGACAATGACCAAAAACTGCATCAGGGTTTGTGCGACTCGGGCGCACGCTACCCAAAACAATCCGCTCATTATGATTCCAGCAGATTCCTGTTTTTTATCATCCATGCGACTACCCATTATTCGCTCATACCGCTTGATTTCCCCTCAAATTTCTTACTCGCAACCGCTAGAACAAGGCCTAACTATCAGATTTATTCCAGATAACGCCGACAACATTCGCGCCCGCCATCGTAAGAAAATTCCGGGTTTGCTTTACCTTATCAACCGAATCGCTGCTCTCATCCACGGCTAACAAGACACCATCCACCATAGTTGCCAAAACCGAGCTATCTGCGAAATACAGAACGGGCGGGGAATCTATAATTATGTAATCAAATTCAGCATCTAATGAAGCCATCAACTGCCTCATCTGGGTCGAACCGAGGCTTTCCGAACAGTTATGCGGAGTCCGCCCAGATGGCAAAAAGTGTAGATTTTCAGAAACCTCAATGATAAAATCGTCGATTCTCCTGCGGTTTGATTGCCCATTGAGTAAATTGCTCAACCCATATTCATTTGAGCACTTGAAGACCTCGTGCATTCCCGATCCACGAAAATCCGCATCGATGATCAAGACTGAAGCCCCAGTCTCCGCTAAATTTTTTGCGATATTCACCAAGGTCTTTGTTTGCCCCTTACTCTTGTCGCTGGAAGTAATTAAAAGATTTCTCGTGTCGCGCACACCGGGGGAATCCTTTAAAAGTGTTTGGAGCTGGTAAAATGCTTCGGCCAATATCGACTGGCTGTCGCTGTTCAGCACCAAGGCACCGTCATTTCCTGCTGGCCGTGATTGTTCTTTCTGAATGTCTTTAATAACGCTGATCGGATTTACAAGGCTTACATTGCGCGGCTCTTCATACGTCTGTTCCGCGATCAACGGAGTTGGCGACATTCCCGGAATACCCTTTTGCTGATTGCTATTTTCGGGAAGCGCCTCAGGTTCCTTGAAGTATTCCCGAACAAGCGCACTTCCGATCCCCAGTGAAAACGATGCCAAAAATGCAAGGACCAGAAGTTCGGCCCGCCTTCGATCAATCGGCTCTGCCGGCGTCAGCGCAGATTCGATGACCCGGATATTGTTTGGCGCTTTTGCGGTCAGCATCTCACCTTCTTTTTCCCGTCGCTGCATTTCATCAAGCAATTTCCGATTGGTCTCAAGCTCCTGTTGAATAATTCGGTAATTGATCGCAGCGCCATTTTGGTTGAGTGTCTTTTCCCACTGCCGGTTATAACTTTTTCGAATCGCTTTCTCTCTTGCGACTGCCTGTTTGTAGCTAACCTCAAGACCTTTTTTGTAGTTTGAGCTGGTACGTGTTCGTGTTCGCAGCGATGCATTTTTCAACACCGCTATCTGCTTATCGATTTCCTGTACTTCGGGATACTTTTCGGTTACTTCGACCAATAAACGTGACCGTTTCTGCTGCAGATCGTCGATCTTCGACTCAATATCCGCAATATTTTGTGATCCGGTTTCGGAAAGTGCCTCCAGCGCGCCAGGTGCAAGCGAAGCATTGTATTTGGCTTCTGCAAGTTTGCGCGCATTTTCGGCTTCAAGAAGCTGCCGGTTCAATCCGACGAGTCTTTCGACAACCGTATTCTGGTTTCCGTCTTCTGTGGGCAGCTGGTATTTGCGCCCGTATTGCAAAATTCGTTTTTCGCCCGATTGGATTTGTGCTTTCAGTTCGTTGATATTGTCTTCAAGGTACTTCTGTTCGCGAGAGTTTGATTCGGTTTGATTGTCAAGATTAAGCTCGACGAGTTTGTCCGCGAGGGCGTTTGTAACAAGTTTTGAAATTCGCGGGTCAGGATGGCTAAACTTCAGGCTTATCAGGCGCGTATCCTTCACAACCTGTTTAGATTGTAGGATTGGCCGCACACTTAGCGAACGCTGAATCGCTTCAACATACGGGATCAGTCGCTCCGACTCGGCAGCCGTATTTGCTTTTTTTGATTTATCCGTCTCGCCGCTTTGTCTATCAGGGTTGCCAAAAACATTGTTTCGATTAATTAAGTCCGGCTCTATGAAATCCTCGTCTAAAAATCTCTGATCATTTTCCAGGTCATGGTCTTTGATCACGCTTCCGATCAATCTCGAATTTCTCAGCAATTGTACTTGGGTGTTGTAGTAGGCCCGGTGATCATAGGTCGTCGCGTTAGCTTTCATTGCGCTTAGCTTCTCCGGGTTCTCCGAATCCACTTGAATCTTTGCTTCCGCCTGGTAAACTTTTGGCAAACTGAAAATGTAGATCGCCGGAAGTATCATCGATAAAATTGTGACGATCAACACCAAAGCTTTATTGCGAAGGACCCTTCGAACATATTCCCGCAGATGGATATCATCGTGATCACCATCCGACGCGACCGTTTCGATCACTATGTTCGGAACCTGCATCATCTTTCCATTTTGCTCAAATGTCTGAACCGATTGAGACCTCGGGTTTGATACCGGGGCGATCGAGTTTCTTTTCAATGGGTTTTTATTCGATGTCATTATAAGTTCACTTTTGTCAATACTTTACGGAATTATTCGAACCGGAAGTCTGAAGATTCCAGGAGCGACGGATTCAAGCAGGCCGCGCATGAACCTCTTTGCCCGCGAAGAACGAACTTCGACTATGTCGTTTGGCTTAAGGACAATATCCTCAGCCTTTTTCTTATTGATCGCCTTGAGATCCACAATTAATTCAACCTTTGAATTTCCATTAGCAGACCGCCTCGAGACGCTAATTTTGTCAAGATCGGTATCCTGCATTACCCCGCCTGCCATCGCTAATGCCTGGGTAAGCGTTACGGGTTCCTTCAGCGCAATTGTCATTGGCTTAAAGACATTCCCGATCACATAGATCTTGTCAGCCTCGATCAAATTAACCACGTCGCCCGGAAGGATCACCGGATTGTTTTTATCATCATATTTGTCAGTGCTGAGCAAATCCTTTAGTTCGTACCACTCGACACTTCCATTTGGGGAATTGGGCAATGGCTGGATACCCATTGACTTACATCTTTTGACGCTCCGGTCATGCCTGATCTGTATTCGTCCCCCGGCCTGTTCGGTTGGCCCTCCGGCAAAAGACAATAGCTCCAAGAGTCTTATTTGGCGTTGCATTTGAAACCGCCCCGGTTCGCGAATTGCCCCGATCACTACGGCCGGTTTTGATTGGAAGTCTTTGATAAAAACCTCTACGTGGGGGTATCTGAGATACTCCCGGTAGAGCGAAGAGATCTCCTCCGCAAGACTGGAATCTGTACGGCAAGCAGCTCGAATCGGCTCCTCGATCAGCGGCATTCGAATCATTCCCCGACCGTCAACTCTGACAGTTTCACGAGAGAGTTGCGGACGATTGTAGACCCGTATGTCAAGAACATCGCCGCTGCCGATCAGATATTGACCAGAGAAATCATCGGTGTTGTCTTTTACGGGAGGCGGGATCTCCTCGGCTTTTACGGCGCCGACCGATTGTGCGAAGGATAATCCCGACACACCAATACAAGCCAAAGCCGCGATCATCAGGAAACGCAAAATTAAGTTCATGTTTCGATTTACCTCCGCTTCATAAACCGCCGTGAAG
>JABDJV010000052.1 GCA_013003295.1 Pyrinomonadaceae bacterium
GTAAGTGAGTACGAACCCCCTTCTCTTACGAATCTGTCGAGGCTTTTACACGGGCACTTACTTAAAATACGCGTTGTAGTAAGTAATTATATCGTTTCCGTTTCGAGCAGAAATCAGATGGATTCCGCCCTGGGGATTCAAAAAGCCAAGATATACTAATTTCTTCATCGAGAAAATAATCTGTTCACCCTTGTTGCTGCGAATTTTTCCGCCGTCTCTCCTAACCCTGCGCTTAAAACTCGCAAAGTCGCTTTTCGCAGTATCTTTTGACCGATAAACAGAAATTTCGTGGACAATTGATTTTCTTCCGGAAAGATATACCCCTCGTGCTCCCGCTTCCTTACCTGGAAAGAAACCACCTCCTTCCATCGCTCGTGCGCTGCTTAACCTGTAAGCGCCGACTCTAGATTTTTTTTCTCTAAAGAATTTTACCAAAACTGAGTCTGTGACCGATCCGCTGTTTCCGCCACCGAAATCCGTATCGCCCGACGATGGGAAGTCTATATCGTCCAGTGGATTGCCGGAATCATTAGATGTATTTGAATCGCTCGAAGACGTCGGTTCAGGTTTTCGTTCTTCCCGTGTAATGACGCTGTCATCAGCCTGATTCAGATAGAAAAAAGCTCCGATTCCGACAACGAGGGCTAAGCCCAGCAGAAGAAGGCCGACCGCAAAAACGCCGCCGATAACCCAGAACTTCAGATTGCTTTTTTTCGGAGGATCCGAGGACACAGGCGCTTGATTCTGCGCTCCAAAATCAGGCTGTTGGTTGGGTTGGTTAAATGGATTGCTCTCCGCGGGGCTAAGTGCCTGTCCACACTTGCTGCAAACTGTCGCGTTTGGAAAATTCGCTTGTCCGCAACTCTTACAAAATTGATTGTCCACTTTTTTCTCCTCTTATAGTCTTTGATCAGCCCAACAACAGTTGACACCTTTTTAGCCCAAATTTTGCTTACTAAAAAAACAGCCGGATCATTAAAGCCTATCCATTTCCGTTAGTCTCTTTATCGTCGCCATCTTCCTCGGCAACGTAGCTTTTATATCCGTAAGCATCATCGTAGTAATAATTACGCTCCGCCTGGTCCTTGCTCAGCGAGGATTCTTCGCCGACCTCCGGGGCGGTATCATCGATCTTCTTTTCCGATTTTTCCTTTCTGGTCTCGGGGCTCGGCGTTTTTTTCATAAATTGTTTATAATCTTTTCACGACTTTTCTTCAAATTATACAAATTCTGAAACTACGATTATACCCAGGTTTCTTGGGGGCATTTTCATCAAAATGCGCGGAGTGTAAGCATCCCTGCTCGCACAAATAGAGCGGAGTGTAAGCATCCCTGCTTGCACAATTGCGCAAGCAATTGAAAAACGCTTATGATCAAAAAAAGATTTTACTTTACTCACAATCAATTAAACATATATGCAAGCAGGATGCTTGCACTCCCAGCTTATGAACCCTCACGAATATCCCAATCGATGGCATTCCCGTGGACGTTTACCTCATTTCGAAGGCGGAGAAATATTCCTGCAGTTTGTAACTTTCAGATTGTTCGACTCAATTCCTCCGTCGAAGATCAGGAAATGGCAGTTGGAACTCGAATCTGAAGAAACAACCGACGCACAGCGAGAAATCGCCATAAGAATAGAAAAGCACCTCGATCGAGGATATGGAAACGCCTTTCTTAAGAATAGGAAAGTCGCAGAAATCGTCGAAAATTCGCTACTTCATTGGGACGGAAAAAAATATAAGCTTTTTGCGTGGGTCATTATGCCAAATCATGTTTACTTGTTACTGCGTCCGAAAAAGGGATTTGCTCTTGCGGAGATAATGCACTCTATAAAATCCTTCACAGCCAACAAAGCAAATGAACTGCTAAATAGACAAGGTGACTTTTGGCAGCATGAATCTTTTGATAGATTTATACGAAATCACGAACACTTTATGCGTGTCGTTGGATACATTGAAAATAACCCTGTTAAAGCAGGCCTTTGCTTAGAGCCAAGCGAGTGGAGATATTCAAGCGCCTACTATTTTCAAACGTAATTGTTAAAAGCGCGAACAAACTGCTTGCGTGGAGCTTTTATAACGTGGTTGTTGATTTCCATTATATCGTAGATGATAGCGGTTTTCGATCGCTAGCGATCGCGCAAGCAGGGACGCTTACGCTCCGGCGCATTAAAAAATCTATGAAAACCAAAAAAAATCTTTTCTTTCTTTTAGCCATTTCCGTCCTGCTTCCGGCAGGGATCTTGGCCCAGCCGCTAACGG
>JABDJV010000242.1 GCA_013003295.1 Pyrinomonadaceae bacterium
GCTTGAGGGCACTGTAGCCATCGACCTGAAAGCGCCATTTGTTGTCCGCACCCTTTACAGCAACGACAACAAATTTCCCTTTTGAGGAGCCGATCGATTTTCCGTCTTTGTAAAAGTAGATAGTGTAGATGCCGACATCGTAACCGATGTTTTCTTCGACCTTTCGCTGAAAGATCTGAAAAGAAATCGTCATCTTTCGTCCGCTTGCCTTTACATTGCTGAAAAATCCAGTGAAATTCTCCAGGATCGCCTTTCTGCCGTTTGTTATTTCTTCGTTGGGTGATAGATAGGCCGCATCTTCCGTATAAAGGTTTGCAACCATATCGGGCTTGAGCGTCTCGTAGCTTTCACTAAATTTCGCGTAGACGGTATCAATGCCTTCATGTTGGCCCACCCCTTCTTCCAATGTCAGCTGGCCAACCTGCGCCGATGAAACGACCGAAGCCGCGGCCAGGATAACCATTGATAAAAGCGCTTTATTCAGACTGTTTATCACTTTGATCTGCCATAAATTCGCTAAAGTTTGAATATTCATAAATGCTCTCCTTCTACTTGCTTGCCTTTAAATCTGCTCCGATCGCTATTTTGAGGTTTTTATATCGCTGTATCCATCTACCTGAAAACGCCATTTATTATCTTTGCCTTTTACCACAACGACGACAAATTTTCCTTTCGAAACATTTACTTCCTTTCCATTCTTAAAGTATCGCAGAGTGAAAATACCAACGTCGTAGCCGAGGTTCTTTTCTACTTTTCGCTGAAAAATCGTGAATGAAATCGATGCGGTTTGATCCCGGCTTCCGATCCGTTGAAATAATCTGGTAAAACCGGCCAGGATCGCATTCCGACCATTTCTAATTTCACTGTTGGGAGAAAGATAGGCAGCATTTTCGGTGTAAAGATCGGCGACCGATTTAGAGTCTAATGTTTGGTAACTTTTGCTAAATCGATCGTATATTGAATCAATTCCTTTATGACTATCGACATCCTGCTCCAATCTTAGACCGGAATTCTGACCTATAATGTCACCCGATAAAGCAAATATTAAGACGGCGATCGCAGCTATCGCGGAATTTTTATTTATTTTTTGAAGCTTCATAGACTCTTGCATCGGTCTTAAACCTGCTAAATTTTGAATACTCATAAATGCTTTCCGCATCTTTACGCACCCGCAGCGTGGCATCGTTCTTTCCGCTGATCCTGAATCCACGGATCAGAAACCTCTTTGGCAGCAAGCTGCCAAATTCACTCGGCCTGTATTCATATGAAATTTGAACATTTGTAACCGGTTTGCTCAAGACCTTGGGATGCAAAACGATCTCAAATTGATTCTTCCAGATCTGCGCAGTCTCCCGATCCAGCCACAGTTTTCCGTTCATCAATGGATTTGTCGGTCTAAAAGCGACCGAGGTCGGCGTGCTGTATTCCGTTCCGCCCCGGCGATTTATTTCGTCCTTCAGGCTCGGACTTGAAGTGATCAGCAAAGTCGGCGTCGTTTGTTTATATTCGACGACCAGTGTCTCACGCCCATCGATCTCTTCTCTTCCGGCTAACTTAAACTCGAAAAACCGTTTTAATTCCGGCCTGAAAGGTCTTGGCTGATCGAGAGTGATCCCCCAGGTGCGGACCCTCCCGTCAAAACGCGAACCGTTTTCACGGATCTCTATGTGTTCTTTTATCGCCGAGCTTGATTTGGCCAGGCGGCGGAAAAATTTCTCGGTCTTTTCGGTCCCGGCGTCAATTCGTTTTCCGTTGTATTCGAATACATTCCTGAATTCCTGAATCGTATTGTCGATCGGCGATCTGTAAACAACAAATATCGACTTGATAACGCGCTTTTCATTAAGCTTCCCGTTTTTCTTGTAGTAGAGCTTTATCTTCGTCTCTTCCGCCGAGAGGTCTTTGAATACTTCGAGATATTTCTGAGATTGTTTCTCAGCTTTCTCAAGCAAAGCTTCAAGCTGATCGTCTTTCGTTAAATCCTGGCCGCCGCAGACCAGCGTACCGACGATCGTCAAAAATATAATACTCAAACTTCGCTGCTTAAAAATCATTTCAAAACCAGTTCACTTCACCATACTTGTTCGCCGCCGCATAAAATCCATTAATACAAACTGGGTCAGGTTGTTGGGGTTTGCAAAATATGCTTTTCCTTTCGTCATTTCAGACATTCTCTTTACAAATTCCACCAGATAATAATCATTTGCAAGCATAAACGTGTTGATCATGATGTCTCCTTTTCGGCAGGCCTGCACTTCCTTAAAAGTCTCGGCCATTACAAAAGGATCGTTGCCCATTGAGTTCTTATAAAGCAGGCGCTTTGAATCGGGATTCAAATCAGAATACCGACGGTAATTCAGATAGGCGGGATTTGCTTTATCCATATACGCCGCCGTGGGTTTGCCGTCTGTGATCATCACGATCTGCTTCATTTCCTTACGCTGTGCATTTAATAAACGCCGCGCCAATTTCAAACCCTCCGCCGTGTTTGTGTGATAAGGGCCGATCTGGGTTGTGGCGAGTTTCGCCAGCGGCAGTTCCTCGGCGTCATCGTGAAAGAGAACGATCTTTAAGGAATCACCCGGATACTGCGTTCGTATCAAATGCGCGAGCGCGAGTGCGACTTTTTTGGCGGGCGTAAACCTGTCTTCGCCGTATAGGATCATTGAATGCGAACAATCCAGCATAACTACTGTCGCGCATGAAGACTGATAATCCTGCTGATTGACGTATAGATCCTTGTATTCGAGATTGAGCGGAACACCGAGCCCTTCGCGCTTTATTGCCGACATAAGAGTGGAATTCACGTCGAGGTTGATCGTGTCGCCGAATTCATAATTCTTGGAACCCATGGCCGCCTCAACGCCCGTATCCAAATGCGGGGTCTCGTGACGGCCGATGGAAGATTTTCCGACCGAACCGAGGAGTTTTTGGAGGGTTTTAAATCCAAGAAAATCGAGGCCTTTTTCGGTCAGATTAAAACGAATGTCCCGTGAAAGCGGTTCGCCGATCTCTCCCTCGCCGCCCTGTCCATTTTGCTGCTGCTGCTCTTGCTCGATCTCCTTTAGATCGAGGTAGCCTTCTTCAACCAATCTTTCGATCAAATTGTTGATCAGCTCTTCCAAAAGTGAGCCTCGAAATTTCCCGTCATTGTCGGCAAGCATTTTCTCGACGTCGAGTTCATCGATGATCCCTTTTTCGAGCAAAGCCTTTAGCAGCGCTTGCCTGAGTCCGTCGAGCGAATCATCCGTATCGTTTCGCTGGCGCGTATACCAATAATCTTCGTTAAACCCCGAATCCAGCACCATCTCCGATAGAGCATCCATCAGATCGCCCAAATTCAGCCCGAATACATCGAATCCTTTAAATTTTGAGTAGCGAATAAACTTCATTGTCGGGAAACGCCCTATGCAGCAAAACGGGTACCTTGCCTTTGAGATATCAATTCGATATAGTTTTGCCTATCGAAAGACTCTCCTTACTAAGTTTTTACTCTTCCCAAAACTTAGCACATTTCTCTCTCCAATTTGAAATATTAATTTTAAGGAAGGTGAAACCATGAGAAAGTTTTTGGTCAGTTTAATCGCCCTTTTCGTGTTTGCGGTGTCTCTGCCGGTCGCTGCTACAGCAAATGCATATTCGGGTAAAAGCTACGGAAAGTCATACGGAAAACGCTATTACAAGAAAAAGCGAAAAAAATATCGTCGAAAGAAGCGAAAAAAATATCGCAGAAGTTCACGACGCTCCTACCGAACACGGAGCAGGTATCAACGTTCGAATCGTAGAAACTACCGCTCGAGCAGGTACCGACGCTCAAACCGCAGATATACGCGAGCACGCGGATATTCCACACGCAGATACAGAAAACCATCCCTCTATCGGCGCCACAGAAACGCGGCTAATATTGCTATCGGAACAGGCGGAGGCGCAATAATCGGCGGAATCTTAGGCGGAAAACGTGGTGCATTGATCGGTGCCGGAATCGGCGCAGGTAGTGCAGCTCTTTACACATATAAAATCAAAAAGAAAAAACGGCGATATCGTGCTAGATATTCACGCCGATACCGTCGTTAGAAGCCAACCAAATATAAGAACTGGAACCGTGATGGATCAAATCGATCCTTCACGGTTTTTTTTATTCGTAATCGCTGGCTCCCCTCCTAAGTTAGGAGGGGTGTCCCGCCTCGGGACGGGGTGGTCTGTAAACGGCTTGGTCTCAGATGACAGATGCTTCCAACCACCCCACGGCTAAAGCCGTACCCCTCCTTTTCTAAGGAGGGGAGTTTCTTGAATGATGCGGCTCGCTGCTCCCCTCCTAAGTTAGGAGGGGTGTCCCGCTTCGGGGCGGGGTGGTCCGAACGAATGCTTCTGGGACAGCATCTAATTAAAACTATCCCTATCGGTCAGATCTTCATAGATCATTCCGCGCCGATCTTTTTTCGCCTTGGTCGTCGCTTCAAAACCACCGTCCTCGCTGCGTGAGATCTTGTTTTCCGCATAGAGGCCCTCGAGCACAAATTCGCAGGCGGAAACAACGTTGGCTTCGTCGTCTTTATCGAGCGCGAGCGGTGTGAGTGTCGATTCGATCAAGTCAGGAACCGAATCAAGCAGGATCATACATTCATTTGCGGAGGCGGTATCCGACAAAAGGATCTTTCCGCCGTCATTAAACCACTGAACCGCGGGCGCGAAATCGATTCCCAGAAAGAATCCTTCAAAGACCACGCCAGAGGCGCGCTTGATCAGTTCTTTTGCGAGTTTTTCGGCACCGATCTGTTCGCCCTCGTATTCCAGCTCCATTTTTCCGGTCATTGCCGGAAGCGCTGCGTAAACATCTGAAATTCGCGGAACGAGTTTCCGCTCGCCCGTTATAAGTGCACGCCTTTCGGCATTGGAAACAATTGCCTCTAAAACACTTATCGGAAATCTTTGAGAAACTCCGGACCGTTTATCGACCCGTTGATCATCCCGCGCTTCAAATGCAATTTGCTCGATGATCTCCGAGATAAACTCCGGGATCTCAAGAGTGTGGTCTTCAAATCCACTCCGCTGAGTCCAGGCTTCCTGATTTGTGATCGAAACTCCGAGCTGAAGTTCTTTCGGATAGTGGGTTTGAATTTCCGCGCCGATCCGGTCTTTTAATGGTGTGATGATCTTCCCGCGCGCCGTGTAATCTTCGGGATTTGCGCTAAAAACAAGCATCACATCAAGCGGCAGACGCACCGGGTAGCCCTTAAGCTGAACATCGCCCTCCTGCATAATGTTAAACAGGCCAACCTGAATTTTACCGGCAAGATCGGGCAGTTCGTTCATAGCAAATATTCCGCGATTGGCCCGCGGAAGCAGTCCGAAGTGCATTGTCAGTTCATCCGAGAGTATATGTCCGCCTTTTGCAGCCTTGATCGGATCGACATCGCCAATTATGTCTGCGATCGTTACATCTGGCGTGGCAAGTTTTTCGACAAACCGGTTGTCCCTTGTTACCCAATCGATCTTGGTTTCATCCCCATGGAGTGCAACCTGCGATTTCCCGTATGCCGAAAGCGGCTCGAGCGGATTGTCATTGATCTCGGATCCGGCGATGATCGGCATCTTATCATCGAGAAACTCCGTCAATTGTCTGATTATGCGGCTTTTAGCCTGCCCGCGCAGTCCAAGCAATATAAGGTTGTGTTTTGAGAGAATTGCATTAACGATACCGGGTACAACCGATTCTTCGTAGCCCAAAATACCCCGGAACAGTTTCTCTCCGGAGCGCAATTTCTCAATCAAATTCTCCCTCATCTCATCTTTAACCGAACGCGCATCATAGCCGCTTTCTATGAGTTCGCCGAGGGTGTTTGGTTTGCTAATGTTCTCCGCCGTCTTCTGTTTGGATGCAGTGTTGTTCATTTTTAATCACTAAAATAGAATTTGGTCATTACCGTCTTTAAATCTTAGACTCCCATTTGCAACAGGTGAATCCCAAATATAACTTGACGCTAAAATCGTCGTCACCCTTCATTGCGCTTTTTGTCCGCCGTTCTCAGCGCAAATCTCTCCGCTTCTTCACGCTTTAATTTCTCGGCAAAATTCTTTCTAAAATCTTCCATCTCCCGATCGAACTCCGCCAAATCCTTTTTTGCCCGATAAGTTTCCTTTTGTCGTTCGGTCAGAAACTTTTCGCCTTTAATATCAGTATTCTTTAGTGAATTGATCCATCCATAAAGTTGCCGATTAATCGATTCCGACGCATTTCTGAGACCAAGTATATCTTTCTTAGAAGTTTTAAATCTCGCCAGACTTCCCAAGATATAAGTAATCGATCGGCATTCTCCCGATGAACCACGCGCGATATACAAATACTGTATCAATTCGGCGGTTGTTCCTCTTTCGAATCCCTCGGCAATATTGTTTGAAACCGAGACAGCGGCACGTTCTAACTGATTTTTTAAATCGCCCAAATCCTGAAATTCAGATTTCGCTCGCCGTGTAAAATCAAACGTATCAACAGCAAATTCGATTGAGGCTTTCCAAACGGGTAGTTCTTCAAATCGTTTATATTTCATCACAGTATTCAGACATAGTATTTCATATTTCAAATCTCAAATTTCAAAGATTTTTGATTCGTCCTTTGAAATCTGAAATATCAAATTTGAAATTTTCTCAAAGTACCACTCTATATTACAATTTTTCCATGGATCACATTCAAATCGATGCACTCGATACGTTTGAAAACACGATCGGGATCAATTTTGGTCTCTATAACAGCCTTTTTCTATCGCTTCCTTTTCATGGGATCGAAAAAACGGGCATATTGCTGTCTTTGTTTAACCAGGCATGTGAAGAAGGATTTGAGCAGGGAGACAGCCCTTCAGGGATCGTCGACTCATTCTTTTCAAACAATACCTCTCATGAAAGCGAACAAGAGCGGCTGAACATGCTGTTTCGCTTTGTTCAGTATTGCGAACGGCAGGTGGTCTTGTTTGATGCCCTCGAAGATGCATCGTTTGATAAGCTCCACAATATGAATGGTCCGGGCACGCTGTCGCACCTCGAAAATGCAGTTTTAAGGCGCGAAAAAGGTGCCGAGCTCGCCGAAAAGATACGAAAATTTGGAGTCCGGCTGGTCCTGACCGCTCACCCGACCCAGTTTTATCCGGGCGCTGTGCTTGGAATAATTAACGACCTTTCTGATGCGATCGAAAGAAAGGATGTTAATGAAATAAAGACTTTGCTCCAGCAGCTTGGGCGAACACCGTTCCTGAAAAAAGAAAAACCTACTCCCGTGGATGAAGCCCTGAGCCTCATTTGGTATCTGGAGAACGTCTTTTATCACGCGATCGGCAGGATCATTTCCAAGATCCAGAAGACTTTCCCCGGTGAGGATATTGAGACTAATAAACTCGTAAAAATGGGATTTTGGTCCGGAGGTGATCGGGACGGGAATCCGTTTGTAAAGGTGGATACAACTATACGGGTCTCTAAGGCTTTGCGCGCGGCGATCCTCCGAAGTTACTACCAGGATATAAAAAAGATCAAACGCCGGATCACCTTCTCCGGGGTTGAAGATCTTCTGGCCGATATCGAAAACCGGCTCTATAAAGAGGCATTTCAGGAAACCGGGAAACCGGGTCTGACCAAAGGTGAGATTCTAAATTCGCTGCATGAGATTCGTGATTTGGTCCGGGATAAACACAATGGTCTGTTTGTCTGGCTGGTCGAAGACCTGATCTACAAGGTCGGACTTTTCGGACTGCATTTTGCTTCGCTCGATATAAGACAGGACAGCTCCGTTCACGAGAATATTTACGGGCAGGTATCAGCGGAAAGCGGGATCCTTCCGGCTGACTTTGAATCACTGTCGGAAGAAGAAAAAATAGATGCGCTTCTCGATATTAACGAAACGATTGATCCGGAAAGTTTTCAGGATGAGCTGACCAAAGACACTTTTAAAAACATCAAAGCCGTTAAAGAGATTCAAAAGGCCAACGGGGAATTGGGTTGCCATCGCTACATAATTTCTCATTCGCAAACTGCCCTGGATGTGATCGAAGTAATTGGTTTGTTCTTATTAGGAGGCTGGAAAAAGGAAGAGCTGAGTGTAGACATCATCCCGCTATTTGAAACGGTTGAAGATCTGCAGAATTCTGCGAAGGTCATGCGCAGGCTTTACGAAAATGCTGATTACCGCGCGCACCTAAAACGCCGCGGTGACGCCCAGACGATCATGCTTGGTTTTTCCGATGGCACAAAAGACGGAGGCTATCTGATGGCAAACTGGGGAATATACAAAGCAAAGGACCGGCTGACGGAAGTTTCGCGAGAATTTGGTATCGATGTAATTTTCTTTGACGGCCGGGGCGGCCCACCGGCGCGCGGTGGCGGAAAAACCCATAAGTTTTTCTCGTCGATGGGAGAAAATATTTCGGACAGGGCACTCGAATTGACGATCCAGGGACAGACTGTGTCCTCGAATTTTGGCACCATCGATGCGGCGCAATACAACATCGAGCAGCTTCTGAGCGCTGGAATTTACAATTCGATCCTCGAAAAGAAAGAGAAGACATTCTCAAGCGATGAGGAAGTCTTGATGGGTGAGCTTGCCGGGAAGAGCTATGAGACCTATTGCGAGCTAAAAAATGATCCCGCATTTTTAGATTATCTCGAAAATGTCAGCCCTTTGAAATTTTATGCACGCACAAACATCGGCTCTCGTCCGGCAAGACGCGGCGGCGCGTCGAGCAAACTAACGCTTGATAGCTTGCGGGCAATACCTTTTGTCGGAGCCTGGAGCCAAATGAAGCAGAATGTTCCGGGGTTTTATGGTGTTGGAAGCGCGCTCAAAGAAATGGAAAGCCGGGGGAGATTGGATCAGGTCACGCAACTCTATAAAAACAATCCTTTTTTCCGGGCTTTGATCGACAATTCAGAAATGGCAATGCAAAAGACGTTCTTTCCCCTAACCCAGCACTTAAAAGACGACAAGACCTTTGGAAAAATTTGGCAAAAGATAAAAGATGAATACGATATCGCTCACAAATATCTGGCAATGATCACGGAAAAACCTACCTTTATGACGGACGCCCCGGTTTCGCAAAAATCGGTAAAGATGCGCGAAGGTATCGTCCTTCCGCTGACCACGATACAACAACATGCGCTCACAAAGATCCGCACAGGAGATACTGAGCTTAAAGAAGAATACGAAAAGCTGATCGTCCGCTGTTCGTTTGGAATTATCAATGCGGGCCGAAATTCTGCCTAGCCCGAAGTATTGGTCGAAGTTTTTCTTTTTGCGGAATTCAACTAAACTAAAACTATATGCATATCACCAGGATCGAGCTTGAGAATATTAAATCTCATGCGGAATCAAAGTTCGAGTTTGAGCGTGGAACCACTGCCATCATGGGCGAAAACGGTTCGGGGAAAACTACGCTTATAGAGGCTGTTGCCTGGACGCTTTTTGATATGCTCGATTATAAAAAAAAGGGATTCGTCCGCCGCGGCGCGAAGAAAGGAACGGCGAAGGTCACATTTGAAAGCGGGCTCGATGAACGCCGTTACGTCGTCCACCGCGACACCAACACCGGTTATTTCGTTTATGATCCACGGCTTAAAACCCGTATCGCCGACAAAAAAGAAGAAGTCACAAGATTTCTTTGGCAGCACATTGGAGTGGAGGTCGGTACGGATCTGGAAGCCCTGTTCAGACGCGCCATCGGCGTTCCGCAAGGTACATTTACAGCGATCTTTCTGGAATCTCCGACTGAGCGAAAAAAGGCCTTTGATAAGCTTCTAAAAGTTGAAGAATACCGGCAAGGCGCTGACAAATTACGCGAAACAGCACGTTATATCGAAGGAAAGATAATCACTGCGCGGGAAGAAATTGCCCGTGCTAAAGGAGAACTCACACGCTTTGCGCCGCTCGAAACCGACCTCAAGGAGATCGAAAAAAAACTGAAAACGGTTGAAAAAACGATAGTTGGCCTGGAGAAAGATGCACGGGCGCGACGAAAAGGAGTTGAAAAATTTGAGCGGATCGAATCGAAAGTCAGTGAGTTGAATTCGACCTTGGAAAAACTTTCCGCGGATAAATCCCGCGCCGAAATGGTCTTTGCGCAAAAAGAAACTGAAAAAGCAATCTCAGAAAAAGCCTCGCTGGAGATCAAAGAGGTCGAAGAAGACTACCATCTCCATCAAAAAGCCCTCGGAATGATAAAGGAATTGGAACGCGAGAGGGTAAAGCGCGAGGAGTTTCAAAATGAGCTGGCGAAGATCGAGGCAGCAATCGTAAACGTAAAAGCTGAGGAGAAATCCGTAGCGGAAGATCTCAAGCGGGCTCTTGGCGCCCACAAAGAGATCGAGATGCTAAAGCCGCAAGTTGAGAATCAAGAGATTCTCGAGAAGCAGCGAAAACAAGTTGGAGAAAAACTCGCCGACGCAAAATCCGCAAAATCGCAATTGGAAAGTCTGGATAAAAAGATCCAAACGCTGCGAGAGCAATTCAAAGGCAATCAACAGAAACTTACCGAAGCAAGGGAAAAAAGCGCTGAAGCAAAACACCTGGGAGAATGGCAGCGGCGCGACAATGAACTTCAAAAAGATCTGGCAAATCTGCGCGCAAAGCTTGAAACCGATAAGAAGTTTCAAGAAGAGATCAGGAATGGCTTGTGCCCGATCCTTACAGAGAAATGCCTGAATATGAAGCCCGGCGAAAAGCTTGAAGATTTTCTGTCGACAAAATTCGTAGAAATTCGATCGCAGATCTCAGACTTCGAATCCGAACAAATAAAACTTGCGCGTTCTTTGGCAGCGGCACGCGAGGCGGAAAAGTTTGCGGCCAAGCTCGAGAATCTTGTTTCGCGCGAAAAAGAGATCACAGCCGAGGGAAAGAACCTCAATGAAGAAAGGGAGAGAATCGAGAAACTTGCAAAGAACTTTGAGCAAGTGGAGGCAGATCTAAAAGACGTCGAGTCAAAACTAAGCTCACTTGATAACCCAAAAGCAAAAATAAAAATGCTCGAAAAGGAATCGGGACGTGAGATCTCAATACGGGAAAAAAGAACAAATATCGAAAGCAATCTCGAAAGACTGGAGAGCGACCGTCGTCTAAAGATCGAGCAGCTGGAAACCTACAAAGATCTGGATTCGAACTGGAAAGAATACACTGATAAACGTGATCGAACAGCTGAAGCCCACCGGAAATTTGTTGCCAATGAAGCGCAGGCTAAATCTCTGAAAGAAAAGGAAAAGGAATTAAAAACGGCAAAAAAGGATCTTGAAAAGCTGGAAAAAAGTCTTAAGAAAACGAAAAAGGAATTCGAAAAGCAAAGTAAGGGATTCGACCGCGAAAAGTATGCCGCCGAAAAGTTCAAACTAGCAGAACTGGAAAAACTGCTGATAGAGACCACGACCAACCGCGGGCATCTTAAAGACCGTGGTGATGAGATCAAAGGTGAAATAAAGCGCCTCGAGGAAATTGGCGTTTTGATGGATGAGCAATTTAAGGAAAAAGAGCGTTTGGAAAAGGTCGGCGAGGCAACCTCATTTATTCGCAGCACCTTGAAAGAAGCCGCCCCGCAGGTGGCAAAAAACTATGTGTATCACGTTTCGATCGAAGCGAACCAAATGTTTCGCGACATCTTCGGAAATGCGGAAAGAACGCTAAAATGGGAAGATGATTATGGAATCTCGCTCGAAGAAGGCGGCTACGACCGGCCATTCCAAAATCTTTCGGGCGGAGAACAAACGGCGGCGGCATTGTCCGTAAGACTCGCTTTGCTTAAACAGCTTTCCGATGTGCGCATTGCTTTTTTTGACGAACCAACGATGAATATGGACGCCGAGCGAAGAGAACGCCTCGCGGAACAGATAAGCACGATCACAGCAAAACAAACCTTCGACCAGCTATTTGTCATCTCACACGATGATACTTTCGAAGGATATGTGGATAATGTGATCACTCTTGGCGAAGTCAACGGGTAGAGTAATACTTATGAAAAGTGATCTGGAAAAATCCTTCGAGTTTATTATCGAACTCGAGAAACTTAAATCGATCGATCGAAAAATAAAGCCTGTCGGGCTCGATCGATATGAGAATTCTGCCGAGCATAGTTGGCACATCGCCATTGTCGCACTGGCATTGGGCGATTTTTCGAATGAGAAGATTGACATATCTCGCGTTGTTAAAATGCTTCTTGTCCATGATATCGGCGAGATCGATGCTGGCGACGTGATCTTTTTTGACGATAATGGAAAAGAGGAGGCAAAAAGTAAGGAACTCGAGTCCGTAAATCGAATCTTTGGAATTCTTCCGGAGGAAAAAAGGCAAGAGTTTTTTGACCTTTGGGACGAGTTTGAAAATGGCGGCTCCGCCGAAGCGAAATATGCCCGGGCGATCGACCGTGTTATGCCGATATTGCAGAATGTAAACAACAACGGACAAAGCTGGCAGGAAAATGGTATTGATAAAGAACAAGTTCTTTCAAAGACGGCTTATATTGCCGATGGAAGCGAAGTGCTTTGGGAGTCAATTTCCAAAAAGATTGAGGTAGCATTCGAAGAGCTTTGAGTTTAGTCAGGAATATTGTGTGTTTTACTGAAAAGCGGCCGAGCGGCCTGCGACCCGAAAAGACAGTATGAAAAAAGTAACTATCGTTTGCGACGGCTCCTCTCTTGGAAATGGAAAACTGAACCCAAGGGCGGCAGCCTGCGCAGTTCTTGGTCATGAAGGATATTGGAAAGCGTTTGCAAAATATTTGGGCAAGGCTACGAACCAGCAATCGGAAATTGCGGCGGCGGAAATCGGCCTGTTGCAGCTATCAGAACCCTGTAAAGTGAGGGTTTTGAGTGATTCAAATTACGTCGTGCAAACGATGCTCGGAAAATGGCGAAAGAAAACCAATAAGGATTGGTGGGATCGCCTGGAAGAAGCCGCTGCAAAGCATGAGATCACCTGGGAGTGGGTAAAAGGACATTCGGGGCATCCGGTGCAGGAAGTTGCTGACGACATCGCACGGCGAACGGCGGAGATCGGCAAAGTAGATGAAGAAATGATGGACGAGGCCGTGCTTGAGCTCGGTACGATGGAAATTTGAAGTTGAAGAATAGTGCCTCCAAAATACGAGCTTTCCTCAATGGAACAATCCTTCCGTTTGGCTTGATCTGCGTCTTCGCCATTCTCTCCACAAATGTATTTTCTCAAAACAGAGCCTCTTTCGGCTGGGCCTGGCAGAATCCTCTTCCCCAGGGCAATGCACTGCTCTCGATTCATTTTGCAGAAAATAATGAAATCGGATTCGCTGTCGGTTCCGACAGCACCATTTTGGGTACCACAAACGGGGGATTTAGCTGGGAGAAATTTGAAACGTCATTCGAAACAACGCTATCGGACGTTTTTGTTAAGAATGAGCGAGATATTTTTGCGGTTGGCTCGAGGAGTACGATCGTTTCCACCGATAACGGGGGCAAAGATTGGACCGTTATAAAAACCGACCTCAAACAACATTTCTACGCGATCACTTTCGCCGGTGAAGATCTTAAAGTCGGCTGGATCATCGGAACAAACGGCAGCGTAATTAAAACGGTGAATGGCGGATCGATCTGGGGTCCGCAGGAAACGAGAGTCAAAGTTGATCTGCTGAAAATATCAGCCTTCGATGAAAATCACGTAGCTGCCGTAGGCAAGAACGGCGTGATCCTTTCATCAAAGAACAGCGGGAATAATTGGAAGGTCGATAAACCCTGCGGTGATCTATTAATGTCCGATGTTGCCTATCTCTCAGCGAAGGACATCGCCGCGATCGGATTTGGCGGCTGCGTCGTAATAAGCAGGGATGCCGGGGAGACGTGGGAACGGGTTGATATATTCAAACGAAGCGATCTCCTTTCATTGTCATTTGCTGACGAAAAAAAGGGCTTCATGACGGACAGCAACGGGAAAGTGTGGTTGACCGAAGACGGTGGAAGCACCTGGCTTCCATTTAATATTCGAACTAATCCCCGTTTAGTCTCGATGCATTTTGCTGATGATAATACCGGCTGGGCGGTCGGAGAAGACGGATTGATCATACGCACGGATGATGGCGGATACAGTTGGCAGCGCCTAAGCCGCGGCGGGCGCGATGATATTAACGACCTGATCTTTTTTAATAAGGAGATCGGATGGGCGATCGGATCCCGGGGAAGCCTCTGGCTGACAAATCAAAGCGGAAGGCCGTGGCTGCCGGTGTATTCCGGCGTTGATGAGAATCTCAATGCCATATCATTCCTGGATTCAGAGCTCGGATTCATTGTCGGCGACAAGGGAACCATTTTGCGAACCAATAACGGCGGCGAGAGTTGGGGAAAAGGCGTTTCAAATGTAAACGTTGATCTGTTTGGGATTGACTTTGTAAATAAGAAAACGGGCTTTACCGTTGGTGCGCGCGGTACGATACTAAAATCTAACTCGCGCGGCGCCTATTGGGAGATTTTGAATTCGGGCACGAAAGCCTGGCTGGAAGACGTTAGGTTTTTTGACGAAAAGCGCGGGGTGGTAGTCGGTGATAGAGGCACAATTTTGCTCACCGAAGATGGCGGCGAAACCTGGAAGAAAATTCAGACCAATCTGTCTGAGAACCTATATTCACTGAGCTTTTTTAATAAAAAAATCGGATATGCGGTAGGCGCCAAAGGAACCATTCTTCGCACAAAAGATGGCGGAAGAACGTGGCAAGATATGGAATCCCCGCTTAAAACTAATCTTTATGATGTGTTGGCCTACAACCAGAGCGGTGCGATCGCAGTAGGTGCGCTCGGAGGAGTGATTCGGACAGCCGACGCCGGTGAGACC
>JABDJV010000075.1 GCA_013003295.1 Pyrinomonadaceae bacterium
ATACTAAACCACCCGTCAGCCGCGTCGGCTGACGGGTGGTTTAGTATTTACTCAGAAGTTTTAAATTATTAAAGGGGTAACCACCCCACCCTTCGGACTCCCCTCCTTTCGAAGGAGGGGTGGCAGCCGCTTCGGCTGACGGGGTGGTTTTCGTTTTCACTCAGAAGTTTTAAGCTAGTAAGAGGGTAACCACCCCACCCTTCGGGCACCCCTCCTTCAAAAGGAGGGGAGTTTTTGAAAGCAAATCGCGGTCAGAAATCTAGTCAGATAAAAGTACTTTTCAAACAAGCTCCGAATTCGAGTATCATTGAAAGAGAAAATAAACGATCGGTTAATAAGATGAGCGAAACATCCGCAAATAAAAGACCTAATCCGATCCCCAAACCCGCAATATTGGCGACTCTTGTTGCATTGATCGGCCTCGCTGATTCGGCTTACCTGACTTCAAAGCATTTTACCGGAGCGGCAGTTCCGTGCAGCCTGATCGATGGTTGTGAAACGGTTTTGACGAGTACGTACGCTGAGATGTATGGAATTCCGACCGCTGCATTTGGCGTCATTGCCTATTTTCTCGCCTTTAGTCTGGCACTCCTGACCGCCTTTGGAAACAAAAAATTGTGGAACATGTTTGGAGTTCTGACGCTTTTGATGGCGACATTTACGTTCTGGCTCCTATACCTCCAGGCCGTTGTAATAAAGGCGTTTTGTCAATTTTGTCTGATCTCCGCAGCCACCTCTATCACCCTTCTGCTGGTTTATATTCTCTCCCTGACCTTCCGCTCAAAATAAAAAAATAAAATTTCCTGAATCTATTCTCCGTTTGATTGCGAAATCAGTTCTACACGGCGAGATTGAGATCGTCGAAAAAAAGAAATAAATAAAAAAAAAGAACGAACAAGGGAGAAAAAATGAAACAGATTATTTTTAGTTTGATAGCCGCCATTCTGATCGTGCCGGGCGCGGTCGCCGCACAATCCAAAGCAAAAGCTTGCAAGACCAAAAAGGCAACATACCAGAAAGCCAGCTACACAAAAGATGGGCGCAGCACGATGGATATCGTTGACACAGCCGTCTCAGCAAAGATCTTTAACACCTTGGTAGCAGCCGTAAAAGCCGCTGACCTGGTACCGGTCCTAAAGAGTGACGGACCATTTACAGTATTTGCACCGACTGATGAAGCGTTTAGCAAGCTTCCGGCAGGCACAGTTGAAAACCTTCTAAAGCCTGAGAACAAGGAAATGCTTGTAAGCATTTTGAAGTATCACGTTGTTTCCGGAAAAGTTAAAGCAAAAGACGTCGTTAAGTTGAGCAGCGCGAAGACGGTAAATGGCCAAAGCGTAAAAATCATGGTTAAGCACGGAAACGTATTCCTAAATGGCAAGACCAAAGTAATTAAGACTGACATCGGCGCAACAAATGGTGTCATCCACGTGATCGACGGCGTACTGATGCCTTCGATGAAGAAAGACATCGTCGACACGGCGGTTTCGACCAATATGTTTAACACCTTGGTTGCTGCAGTGAAAGCGGCCGGTTTGGTTGACACACTGAAAGGCGACGGACCGTTTACGGTTTTGGCTCCGACAGATGATGCCTTCAAGAAGCTGCCAGCAGGCACCGTTGAGACCCTTTTGAAGCCGGAAAACAAGGATATGTTGGTTAAGATTCTGACGTACCACGTGATCCCGGGCAATGTTAAAGCTGCTCAGGTTGTAAAACTTCGAAGCGCGAAGACAGTTCAGGGTTCAAAGGTGAAGATCAAGGCCAAGAACGGAATCGTCAAGATCAACAACGCCAATGTGATCAAGACTGATGTCGAAGCCAGCAACGGCACGATCCACGTGATCGACGCAGTTTTGATACCGAAGAAGTAGTTAGGCTTTAATAAACAACCGATTCGAGAGAAGCCCCCATGTACCGGCTGCGCAGGCAGTCGGTACATGGGACATCTAATAGTTTCGAAGTGGAAAGTAGTCTCAAAAGAAGGAAAAACTACCTTTAAGGTGCGTTACGAGTACATGCCTTGCGGAACGAAGGACTGGGTGGACCAGATAACTTATTACAACGGTGAGCTCAAAGAGATCAGAAACAGAGAGGTAATCTTTTATTAATTGCCTGGTAACAAACATGTTTTTCAAACAATCAAATTTCCATCAGCCACCGACTTGGTTTAAAATGGAGCCAATCGGGCAGCATAGGAGTTTTGGAATAGTAGAAGAAAAATTTGTGGACCAAACTATATTACAAAGAATTGCTCTGGGCGAAAATTCGGCGGTACAGGAATGCCTGGACAAGTATGGCGGGTTGGTATGGTCGCTCGCGAGACGGATGCTTCGGGATAACAACGAGGCCGAAGACGCCGTCCAGGAGATTTTCATAGAGATCTGGAAAAACGCAGAGCGATTCGACGAGACCCAATCTTCGGAAACAACCTTTATTGCGATGATCGCAAGAAGGCGTTTGATCGACCGGATAAGGAAACACACACGAACACCGAACATCGATTCGTTTGAGGACATACTGGTCGAGCCGACCGGAAAGACCGAAGAAGAAGTTTATGTTTCGATAGAAGCGATGCAGGTGGCTAAGCTAATGAAGGATCTGCGGCCGGAGCAGAAAAAGGTTTTGCAGCTTTCTATTGTTGATGGGTATTCGCATCAGGAGATTTGCGATGCGTTGGACATGCCGCTCGGCACGGTCAAGACGCACGCACGAAGAGGATTAATACAGGTTAGAGAATTGCTTGAGTCGAAAGGAATTGACGACCTGGTAGATCAGATTAAGGAGGTTTCGGCATGACAGAAAAAACTAAAAACAGAATGCTGGAACTATTAGCCGATAGGGCCACGCTCGATATCGGGGAGAGTGGTTTACTCGAGCTCAAATCGCTCGAACGGGAATTTCCAGACTGGAAGAATGACACTTCGCTTGAGCATGCGGCCGCTTCGATCGGGTTGATCGGAGTTGAGATCGATGAGCCGATGCCGAAGAGCTTGAAATCGAAGATCCTGGCAGATGCGTCGCAGTTTTTTGGCGAAGAGATCGCATCGGAGCCGGCAGATGACCCGGCGCCGGTAGTTGTCGACGAAACTCCTGCGAAGGGTATCTTTGATTCGCCGGTTTTTGAAAAGCCATCGTTTGATTTTAGCCGTTGGCTTGGATGGGGACTGGCAGCTGCCGCGTGTTTAGCGCTCGTCACAAACATCTGGCTGACGCGTGTTGATACTCAGAGCCAGGTCGCCGAAACAAAAGAAACGCCTGCGGCAGAGAAAAGCCTTTCGGAAAAGCGAAGTGCACTGCTTGCCTCGGCAAACGATGTCGTCAAAACAGACTGGGCATCCCCGGACAAGACCAAAGAACTTGGCGGCGAGGTTGTCTGGAGCGACGAGAAGCAGGAAGGTTATATGACCTTCAAGGGGCTGGCCGCGAATGACAAAGCAAAAGAAGCGTATCAACTTTGGATCTTCAGAGATGAAAAGCTCGAACCGCACCCGATCGACGGCGGTGTCTTTGACGTCAATGAAGATGGAGAAGTGATCATCCCGATCGATGCGAAGCTGAAGGTGGAATCTCCGAAGATTTTTGCAGTAACGGTCGAAAAGCCCGGCGGCGTGGTCGTTTCAAAACGCGAAAAGATCGTTGCGCTGGCAAAAGTTTAGAAGAATTTCTTCCGCAAATCGATACCTACAAAGAGTCCCTGATTGGACTCTTTTTGCTTTTGGCCAACCCTATACGGTTTCGATTCAGACCCTTTCCGGTTTCCATTTCGATCATCTCAGCCATCCCATTTCGATCGAATTCTAGCCATCGTAGATGGCGACAGCATTTAGCCCATAGCGAGGCCAGCGGCCGATGCTATGGGTTAGCAACCAACCGTTCACAGCCCGGGAACGGGCGACAGAAACCCGACCTCACCATTATTCCCCGATCCACTCCGCGACTCCATCCATTAGCCATCGTAGATGGCATCAGCATGTAGCCCATAGCGAGGCCAAAGGCCGATGCTATGGGTCGAACGCCGCAAACGTTCTGAGCCCGGGAACGGGCGACAGAAAACCCGACCTCACGAATCTTCCCCGATCCACCGCGCGACTCCATCCATTAGCCATCGTAGATGGCATCAGCATGTAGCCCATAGCGAGGCCAATGGCCGATGCTATGGGTTAACAACCAACCGTTCAGAGCCCGGGGACGGGCGACAGCAAACCGACATCTTTAGCCGAAACCGCGCACCGAAACCCGACAAACGGCTTCGGATCGTCCGGTTTATGACTATCCCGATACGTCACGCGAAGATTCACGGGAGAACCACCCCAACTCCCTCCCCGAACCACTCGACGCGTCGTCAC